>JAAYFR010000135.1 GCA_012728155.1 Bacteroidales bacterium
CTACGTATCGCCAGGGTGATGCAACGTGACGGGATGCGAGTCGATGAGGTCGAAGCTCGAATGAAAAGCCAGCTCCCTGAAGAGGAGAAAATGAAATATGCCGATTTTGTGATCTGCAACGACAATAAGCATTCCCTGATTCATCAGGTCTCTGAGGTGGTCAAAAGAGTGGGCGTACATCAGGTCTAAAATTGCATTTTGCCACCAATCATTGCCAATTTGTTGTTTTTTCCCAAATATAACTGTACCTTTGCCCCGAAATTATTTAGGTTATACTATTAAACATCAAAAGAATGGTTGAACAAATTGGAATCAACGCCGGTAAAGTATGGTCAGTGCTTGACGAAAGTGGCCGGCAAAATGTAAAAGAGATCAAAAAAGCAACAAAACTCACCGATAAAAATCTCTATGCAGCACTTGGATGGTTAGCAAGAGAAGGGAAAGTTACTTTGGAGGTCGAAGGGAAAGAACTCATCGCATCATTGAGTTGAAAAGTAAACTCATCGTTTAAATGAAAAAGTGTGTAAGAGCTGTCGTTCAAGACAGCTTTTTTATTGTCTATTTTTCTACTACCACAAATTTATCAATTATCTTTACCGAACCGAAAAGATAATAGCCAAATGGAATCTAAACAATTGGGCAACCAACTCTTGCAATCATTCCCTCAGAATCAGGTGTTTACCGACGAACTTTCCCGTCTCGTCAAAGGAACTGACGCAGGGCTCTACCGGCTTATTCCCAAAGCAGTAGTAAGGGTGAACACCGAAGATGAGGTGATTCGTTTACTGGAGTTCTGTCGGAAAAAGAATTTACCTGTAACATTTAAAGCCGCAGGCACCAGTTTAAGCGGGCAGACCATCTCCGATTCCATATTAATGGAAACAGGAAATGGATTTGAATTCTCCACCATCTCCAACGAAGGATGCACCGCCACTTTTGGCTGTGCGCTCACCGGGGCAGCTGCCAACCGGATACTGATGCGATATAAACGCAAATTAGGCCCGAAACCGGCATCCATCAATGCTGCAAAGATAGGAGGAATCATTGCCAACAACGCGAGTGGATCGAGTTATGGTATCCGGTATAACAGCTATAATACGATCAGGGCAATGCGTATTATCTTTGCCGACGGATCTCTATTGGACACTGCCGACAAAGAGAGCTGCGATGCCTTCATAACTACTCATCCCCAACTCATAGCAGAAATAGAGCAGTTACACAAAGAGGCGGTCAGTAATGAAGCGATTCGTGAGAAGATTGCTGCAAAATTCCAACTCAAGAACACTTGTGGTTACGGGATAAACTCGCTGATCGATTTCAGTAATCCTATCCACATTATCCAACACCTGATGATTGGCTCTGAAGGGACTTTGGGGTTTGTTTCAGAGGCCACCTTCGAGACGGTACACGATGCACCGTTGAAAGCCACGGCGATGGTCTATTTCTCCAACCTCCGCGATGTGAGCAATACCATTATTCCACTGAGGAGTTGCCGGGTAAGTGCTGCCGAGTTGATGGACCGGAATGCGTTACGTGCTGTGGAAGATCAGGAAGGTATGCCCGAAGAGCTAAAATCGCTGCCAGAAGGGGCTGCCGCACTATTGATTGATACTTCGGCCGATGATGAAGAGACCTTGCTGGCACAAATGGCCGAAATAGAAGAGAAGTTGGCACATATCGAAACACTGGCACCGATTAAATTCACTACCGACAAGCAGCGATACAACCTCTACTGGAATGTGCGGAACGGACTCTTTACTTCGGCAGCGGCCACCCGCCCTCCCCGTACGGCGAGTATTATCGAAGATATCGCTTTCAGGGCTGAATCGTTGGGTGACGCGCTGACCGATGTACGTGAACTGCTTCTCCGCACCGGTTATGGAAACGCAGTGATGTGGGGCCATCTGCTCGACGGGAATGTCCACTTCACCGTCTTTCCCGATATCAACGCTCCTGAAGAGGTGGAAAAATATGCTGCTTTCATGCATGAACTCTGCGAACTGGTAGCGGTAAAACATGGCGGAAGCCTCAAAGCCGAACATGGTACCGGCCGCAATATGGCACCTTTTGTCGAAAAAGAATGGGGCCGTGAGATCTATGAATTGATGAAACGGATAAAAAAGATATTCGATCCGGAAAAGATACTCAATCCGGGGGTATTGATCAATGATGATCCTGATATTTTTATTAAAAATCTGAAACGGATCCCTGAAGCCAATCCAATTATTGATAAATGTATCGAGTGCGGCTTTTGTGAAGTCAGCTGTCCTTCAAAGAACCTGACCTTTACCCCACGACAACGGATTGTGGCCTACCGTCATCTGGCGGAACAAACCATCTCCGGGAATAAAAGAGGATCGATAGCGGCGCGGATGAAGGAGATCTCCTATCCCATGGAGGAGACCTGTGCTACCGACGGATTGTGCGGAATTGCCTGTCCGGTGGGGATCGATACCGGAAAACTTGTCAAAGAATTACGCTGGCAACAAAACGGCAAATTGGCGAACAAGGTAGCCGATATCATCGCCAATAATATGGCGGGTACAACCGCCCTGTTACGCAAGTTGTTGCCGATCCCGCATTATATAGGAAAAACTGTGGGCTATCCTGCTATGGAGAGTGTGGCAAAAGGCCTCTATAAGTTAGGAAATAGGGCATTCCCCTTATGGACGCGCCACACCCCCTCCGCAAGCAAAAAGATCAAGCATGATATTTTTCCTGCCGAGAATCCTGATGCTCCTATGGTTGTCTATTTCCCAACCTGCATCACACGTACAATGGGCGGCCCTTCGTTCAACTATAATGAGAGTGAAGATATACCCGGGAAGATGCTCTCCATATTGCGGAAAGCGGGATACACCGTAATTATCCCTGAGAGAAAAGAACATCTATGTTGCGGAATGGCATTCAATAGCAAAGGATTCCGCAAGCAGGCAAAGAAGAAGGAGAATGAGCTGAATGAGGCGCTTTTAAAGGCCAGCCGCAACGGAGAATTGTCTATTGTATGCGATATGAGTCCCTGTCTGCTGCATATGCGTGAAACACTCGACAAGCGACTCAAGCTTTACGACCAGGTAGAGTTTATCCATGATTTTTTACTCGACCGCCTACAATTTACCCCACAACCAGTGGTTGTTGCCATACATACCACTTGCAGCTCCACCAAGATGCATCTGGAAGAGAAACTCCACAGGGTAGCGTCACAATGCGCGGAAAAGGTAATTGTACCCGAAAATGTAGGTTGCTGTGGTTGGGCAGGCGACCGGGGATTTTTTTATCCCGAGCTTAACAACTCGGCACTTGCACCGCTAAAAGAAGGTATCCGGGATGCAACAGAGGGGTATTCCAACAGCCGGACCTGTGAAATAGGATTATCGATAAACAGCGGCATTGCCTATAAGTCGATCGTCTATTTGGTAGATAAGGCCAGCGCGCGGCTGCAGGAAGGATGATTATTTCATCCTGTCGAATCCCTGCCCATATACACCTACCACATTGCTTTGTGAGATAAACGCACTGCTGTCGATCTGTTTGACGAGTCGAAAGATAGAGGTCGATTCATTCCGTTTGGCCATTACCAAAAGTACCTTTTGCGGCTTTTTGGAATACCATCCAATGCCATCCAATACGGTACAGCCACGGTGCAACTGAAGATTGATCTGGGTAGCAATCTCCTCATACTTTGTTGAGAAGATAAAGAACTGCACCGACTGGCGAATACCGTTCAGCACCCAATCGACCGAAGTGGCCATCACAGCAATAATAATGATACCGAAGACAATCGTCTCCATACTTTTGAAGATCAAAAAGGAGGAAGCGACAATGACGAGGTCTACAAACAACATGGTCCGACCGGGAGTGATATTGCGGTATTTATTGATGACCAGCACGATGATATCGGTCCCTCCGCTACTTCCGTTGACCGACATCACCAATCCAATTCCGGATCCCGCCACAATAGCACCAATCAATCCTGCCATAAGTGGCTCATCCATCATAATCGGATCCCATTGAAAACTCTCAAACATACCGAGAAATACCGTAAGCAACGACACTCCCACGACAGTCTTCACCAGAAATTGCCATCCCAGCACCCTGAAAGCGACCAATAGCAACAGCCCATTCATTACAAACACCATCAACGAGACAGGCAATCCGAAAGCATAATTGAAAAGCACCGCAACGCCTGTAAGCCCCCCCATCACTAAATGGTGCGGCATAATAAATTGAGTAATCCCCAAGGCATACATGAAAGTTCCCAAAGCAATGATCAGGTAATCTTTCCAGTAGAACCTTTTGAGACTGAATTGAGCCTTTTTTTCCATCTTAAATCACCACATTCACAATTTTTTTAGGGACGATAATTATTTTTTTGGGGATTTTATCTCC
>JAAYFR010000136.1 GCA_012728155.1 Bacteroidales bacterium
GCGGCATAGAGGGCTGCTCCCGATGAGATACCCACCAACAACCCTTCCGACGCGGCCAGCTTACGGCTGGTACGGATGGCATCGTCATTGCTCACCGGAATCACCTGGTCGATCACCGAAGCGTTGTATGTGGCGGGAATAAAGCCGGCGCCGATCCCCTGTATCTTGTGGGATCCGGGAGCACCACCGGAGAGGACGGCCGAGTCTGCCGGTTCCACGGCAACCACTTTGATATTGGGGTTCAACTCTTTAAGTCGTTTCCCTGTACCACTTACCGTACCGCCGGTACCCACTCCGCTTACGAAGATATCCACTTTTCCGTCGGTATCGCGCCATATCTCTTCGCCGGTAGCGTGGTAATGGATGGAGGGATTGGCAAGATTTTCGAATTGTTGCAAGATAATGGCATCGGCCAGTTCGGTTTGTAGCTGCAACGCTTTTGCAATGGCTCCTTTCATCCCCTCTGTGCCGGGTGTCAACACCAATTCGGCACCGAGTGCTTTCAGCAGATTCCTTCGTTCGAGGCTCATCGTCTCGGGCATGGTGAGGAGCAGCCGATATTTCTTGATGGAGGCCACGAATGCCAGGCCTATGCCTGTGTTGCCACTGGTCGGCTCAATAATAACCGATCCGGCATGCAGCAAGCCTTTCCTCTCGGCATCTTCCACCATAGCCAGCGCAATACGATCTTTCACACTCCCCAGGGGATTAAAACTTTCTAATTTGGCAATAAGGTTGGCGTTGACAGCTTCCGTCTCTTTGAACTGATTGAGTCGCATCAAAGGGGTATTACCCACTAAATCTGTCAGCCTCTCTGCTATTTTTCCCATAATTTTCGTTATTAATATTTTTGACAAAAGTAATCGTTATTCTAATGGGAGAAAATAACACAATTATGGTATTTTGGGTGATGGCTTTCCCATCGATCAGCTTCTCTCAATAATTTTCCATATCGCATCTACCCATAGATCGCTGCTGTTGAGTGCCGGAATAAAGGTGAACTTCTCCCCCCCGGCATCCATGAACAGTTTGCGTACTTTTATATCCATATCGTACAGGGTCTCCATATTATCGATCGGGAACCCCGGCGCAATGAGCGCCACCTTCTTCCATCCCAATGAGGGGAGATCGCCGATATCTCTATCGAGAAAAGGGGTCAACCAGTTTTTACCCCTTTGGGAAGAGTAGAAAAGGAAAGAGTCGTGCAAATCGATCTTCAGCTTTTCACAAAATAGCCGGTTGGTCTCTTTCAGTTGATAGAGATAGTCGTATTCCTTTCCTTTTTTCCATCCGGTTTCTATTTGTGACAGCGGAAGGCTGTGATAGGAGAATATCAGCTTATCGATATCTTCCAGATAGGGTTTCGCAGGGGTGGTGAGTGCATGGATAAAAGCGGGATGATCGTAATAAGATTGTACAAACTTGAGTCTGAAAGAGTGGGGATGTTTGTAGAAGATATTCCCAATCATCTCTTTCGATGTCTGCGTGGTAGATTGTGCATAATGGGGATATAGGGGGAAGAGGATCACCTCATGCAGCAGTGGGCATCTCCTTTCCAATTCCCGGAAAGCAGAAGCTACATCCGGTTTTCCGTATCGCCTGGCGATTTCGACAGGAACTCCTTTCTGCTCTTCCAGCTTTTGTGCCAATTCCCGCATGTGATAAAGCAATGGCGATGCCGATATCTCTTCGTTATGCCAGATCAGTCTGTATTTCCGTGAGACCCGCGATTTGCTGATAGGTGCAATTATATATTTTGCGAGGAGCTTCGAATACCATTCCGGTTTTCCGGTCAAAAATGGATCCGAAAGCATGTCGGCGATAAATTTTTTTACATCACTTGGATCTGAACTTGCGTGAGTTCCCACATTTATTAATAGTATTCCTCTCATTCTTCGCTTTTATCTGTTTCACTTCCCGTCACGATTTTCCGATCAATCGGGAAAAGCTATCGTGATCATTGAACCATCACTCCCTGTTTTCTGACCGGTCGGCATCAATATAGGTCTCCAACAATTTGGCAGACCTATTGGGAACAATTGTCACCGATTTCATCGCTGCCGGAATAAGCATCGTTTCCCCTTGACGGAGCGTTTCACTGTTTCCCTTATCATCTGTCACCGAGCAGTGGCCGGCGATGCAGATGTAGATCACGAACGAATCGAGTGCCGTATACTCCCGCTTCATGGGTTTCTCCATCTCCAGCAGATGGGTAGTGAAATAGGGGGAAGCGACCAGCTCTACGGGGTGGTTTATCTTCTTCTCATACTCCCTTTTATAGGTATCGTACACTGTGAAGTCGATGGCCTCTTTGGCCAGCTCCGTATGGAGCGCACGGCTTTTTCCGGAACTGTCTTTCCGGTTGTAATCGTAGATACGGTAAGTGATGTCGGAGGTCTGTTGTATCTCGGCGATAAAACAGCCGGCGCCAATGGCATGTACCCGTCCGGCAGGGAGATAGAAGAGGTCGCCGGCTTGTACATCATATCTCATCAGCTTGTCGGTGAAACTGTTGTTTTTTACGCTCTCCGGATACTCCTCGGGGGTGATGCTCTCTTTAAATCCTGAATAGAGGAATGCACCCTCAGCTGCTTTCACGACGTACCACATCTCTGTTTTTCCGAATGAGTTGTGTCGTTTTTTCGCCAGCAGATCATCGGGATGCACCTGGATGGAGAGGTCGTCATGGGCATCTATAAATTTGATAAGCAGAGGAAAAGTATTGCCGAATTTCCGGTAGAGTGATTTTCCAATCAGTGCCTCTCCGTAGCGGTCAAGCAGTTCATCCAGCGATATGCCGGCTAAATGGCCGTTGGCGATGCGGGAGATATTCCCCTGTACACCTGAAATTTCCCAGCTCTCGCCGATACCCTCCTGAGCCGGTTCGATCCCTTTGAATGGACAGATATCGGAGCCGCCCCAGATGACCGGTTTGAGAATCGGCTCGAATTTTAGCGGATAGAGCAGGCCGTTGCGGGCAGTTGTTTTTTTTGTTGTATCGTTATTGTCAGACATGTTAAATTGTTCAATCAGTATATCATCACTATCGGAATCAGGATATCCGTCTCATCACTATTGCCGTCCGGGCAGGCAGATAAAGACGCAGCCATCCTTTATTCTCGTTTGCATAGAGTGGGTCGTACTGTGTGAAATGATGGATGGTATCGTCGATCAGTCCGAAACCGCCGAACTGACGGCTGTCGCTGTCGAGCAGGATTTCATACTCGCCTGCCGGCACCGGAATGGCGTAGTCGCTATAAGATTTCTGCGGATTGAAATTATAGACAAAGAGGAGCTCTTTCCGCATATAGGCCAAGGTGTTGTCCTCATCTTTATCCCACATCTTCACCAACGGCAGTGTCTGGAAATTGGGGAGGGACTTGATGAGTTCGATCATTGCCTTGTCGAAATCGCCCAGGTAATGATATTTGAGGTTATGGTCATCTGCCAGATTCCATTGTCGGCGTGCATATTTGTATGACCATTGATTGCCTTCCCGCGGAAAATCGATCCATTCGGGGTGACCGAACTCATTCCCCATGAAGTTGAGATAGCCACCATTGATGGTTGTTGCCGTAACCAGTCGGATCATCTTATGCAGGGCGATACCGCGGTCCACACTGTAGGAGCTGCTCATCAATTTCGACATGAACCAGTACATATCGGCATCAATCAGCCTGAATATAATGGTTTTGTCGCCTACCAGTGCCTGATCGTGGCTCTCCACATAAGAGATGGTCTTCTCATCGGCACGCCGGTTGGTCGTTTCCCACCAGATAGCAGAGGGGTACCACTCTTCATCCCTTTTCTCCTTGATGGTCTTGATCCAGAAGTCGGGAATATTCATTGCCATGCGGTAATCGAATCCATACCCTCCCAGCTCTATATCCAGTGCCAGGCCAGGCATGCCGCTTACCTCTTCCGCGATAGTGATGGCGTGGGGATTTATCTCATGAATCAGTTGGTTGGCAAGTGTAAGATAGCAGATAGCCTGAGGATCCTGGCGCTCGTTATAGTAATCGTTGTATGAGCTGAAATGCTCCTCCAGTCCATGGCTGTAGTACAACATCGATGTAACTCCATCGAACCGGAAGCCGTCGAACCGGAACTCTTCCAGCCAGTACTTGCAGTTGGAGAGCAAGAAGTGCAGCACTTCATCTTTACCATAATCAAAACAGAGAGAATCCCATGCTTGATGGATTCGCCTGTGCGGATCGCGAGGAAAATAGAGGTCGTAACTGCCGTCTATCCGTCCGATCCCTTCAACTTCATTTTTTACAGCGTGCGAATGTACGATGTCCATGATGACAGCAATACCCATTCCATGGGCTGCATCAATCAGCTGGCGCAATTCGTCGGGTGTGCCATTGCGGGAGGAGGGAGCGAAAAAGCTGGATACATGGTAACCGAACGAACCATAATAGGGATGTTCCTGGATAGCCATGATCTGGATGGCGTTGTAGCCATTCTCTTTTACCCGTGGCAGGATATTTTTCCTGAATTCGTTGTAGCTTCCCACCTTCTCCTCTGCCGTGGACATACCTATGTGGGTTTCATATATCAGCAGGGGCGAACAGTCCGGTTTAAAATCGGTATGCTGAAAGTGATATCGCTCTTCTGGTTCCCAGACCTGCGCACTGAAGATCAGGGTTTGATGATCTTGCACCACACGTCGGCACCATGCGGGGATCCGTTCGCCCGACCCCCCTTCCCAGCTGACGTGAAGCTTGTAGAGGTCTCCGTGGTGAATCCGGCCGGGTGCAATTTTCACTTCCCATACCCCATTGGCGGTTCGTTTTAAACGGAATGCTTCCTGCCGCTGCCAATTGTTGAAGCTCCCCACAAGAAAGATCTCGGTAGCATTGGGAGCCCATTCGCGGAATACCCATCCATCTTCTGCTTTCTGTAACCCGAAATAGAGGTAACCGCTCGCAAAATCAGACAAGGTGATACCTCCTGACTGTGTGAGATCGGATAGCCGCTTCAAATAAAAATGATGGCGCTTTTCAATTACACTGGCATAGGGATTGAGCCATGGATCGTTTTTGATGATGTCAAGCATTGTTTTTTTTATCATTTGGTGATGATTCCAATATGACAAAGATAAGAAATTGTAAATATCTCCCTCTATTTTGAGAGTAAAAAAGCATAATCAAAAAAAAATTGAGAAAAATGCATATCTTTGTATCTTAACTTTAACAAACAGTGATTTCATCATGAGACGAGTTATTTCGGTTATTTTTCTGATCGTTTTTATTCTTGTGGGAGGGTTATTCGCTCAAAATGTAGATAATAATAGCTGTAGCCTTGGCTTTACCTTTGAGATAAGCAACGATAAGAGTTGGGGGTTTAGTGAACCGGTGATCGTGCATATCATTCCCGGCTCTCCGGCCGAGAAAGCAGGATTGAAACTGAATGACATCATCCTCTCTGTGAATGAGAATGGCACTTATCTGAAATCATCTCAGACCATCATGTCGTGGTTCAATCAAGATCCCCACACAATGCATCTGGCTATTCGCAATTTCAAACATGCTTTTAAAGAGATTACTGTCGAAAAAGATTGTCGCCGTGCCAATGCCATCAACGAATCACAGTTGGCTCCGGTTTTTTCGTTTTACAGTCTTGAGGATGTGCAGGATAGGCGTTTTATAATACCGGTAAAGACGACTGTCAATGAAAATGCGCTCTTCCACAACTATCGCACCTTTGCTTTTTCACCTTTCGATGAGAGTACGCGGCAACTGGATGAAAGGATCAATGCTATTTTTATTCGCGCTTTGGCCGAAATTGGATTGAAATATGATCCCGACGATCCCGATTTTATTATCCAGACCTATTATAGTTATGAGAGTAATCCGTTGTATAAGGCCGATTCTCCCACCTTCGGCAGTTATCAGCCTGTGTGGCGATTCGATACAAGAAACAACAGGATGGTGAAAGTGCCTTTGTATGATCCTTCTGAAGCAGTGCGCGTGGATGATATTGCCTACAATCTTGAATTTGGCTATCGATTTTATGATAGAAAATTTATTGAGACGGGGAATATGATGTTGATTTGGGAGGGTGAAGTGAAGGAGCGATTGAGCAGCCATTACGACCTGATTGATTATCTGGAGATGAACCTTCCCCTCCTGCTGAAGAAATTTCCGAATTCGGGAAACAGAGCATTCGGCACATATCATGTGAATTATCTGAAGTATAACTATACCGGTATCGGATATGATATGAATGATTTGAAAACTATTGTGTCGGTGGATCCCGTATCGCCAGCCGCAAAGGCGGGAATTTTAGCGGGGGACCTGGTGATCAATATTCAGGGACAGAGTTTCGACCATACTGCTGAGTCGCTTACAGAGGGATACCGCCGTTTTATTGCGGAGACCATGAACTTTAGAGATAAAAGCAGCCGCTATACCGATTCCAATGGTTTTAAAGAGTGTATGTTTTGGGATGTGGCGCAATATAATGCGGTATCTACTGCTATCGCCAATAATCGGCGGTATAAATCGGCTTTTTCTTACCTCTTCAATTTCAATCAATACATAGATTGGAGCACCCCTTTCGCTATCAATATAGTGGTATCGCGTGGTGGCAAAGAGATGAATTTTGCAGTGACGCCCCAAATTACCACGAGTGCGCATATTTTGGCCTATTGATGAGCCGGAGAGCATTTGAGATGAAAAATCCCCTTCGGCTATTCCTGTTCCACTGCGGATGGTTTAATTGTAATCTATTCTGTTTTAACCGATTGATTTTTGCTTCCCTCCCTAAAGTGGAAAAGGATGAAAAATTGTTCAAAATAAATGGAAAAATATTTGGAAGTTACTCAATTGAATGATTATCTTTGTAGCCCTTTCGCTTAAAAAGGGGGTCATTATGGAGATAATGAAACAGGCAGATCGAAATAAAGTGAATCTATTCAATTGAAAATTAGTTCAATTGTTTCGGATGCGAAAAATTTCTCAAAAAAATTTCTCAAAAAGTTTTGGCAATTAGAAATAAGTCTCTATCTTTGCACCCGCTTTCAGGAAATAATTTCTGTCTGCGAAACAAGACAAGGCGATCTTTAGGATATTTACATCTACGTTTTTAATAGA
>JAAYFR010000137.1 GCA_012728155.1 Bacteroidales bacterium
AACCCTATCTCTACCCCAATGTGAATTGGATAGATGAAGTGTTTAAAAAAGATACCTGGCAAACGACACACAACCTGAATGTTTCGGGAGGAAATGAGGTGGCACGCTATTACATAAATCTCGGATATATCGGGAAAGACGGTCTGTATAAGGAGGACAAATCGTATGATTGGGAAACAAACGGAGGAAAATTCCGCCGTTACAATCTGCGGTCGAATATCGATGTGAACGTCACCAAGGATTTATCTCTTGAATTGGGATTGGCCACGACCATCCAAAACAGAAGTTACCAAGGTACCAGTGCCGGTGCTATCTGGTCGGCCATACGACAAACATCGCCGTTGATCTATCCGGTAAGGAATCCGGATGGATCGATCGCCGGAGGGGGTACCACTGCCTATCTTATCGGTAATCCTTATGGTTTGGCTACGCAAACCGGTTATACGCAAATGTATATCGGGAATAATCAGGGGAACTTGGCTGCCCGTTGGGATTTATCCAAACTTGTCACAAAAGGGTTGTCGTTAAGCGGGAAATTTGCATTCGACCACTATTATAAAAATGAGGTAGGTCGCCGACAAGCTTTTGGAGTGAAACAGGTTACGGGGCGTGATGAGGATGGAGAATATATCTATCGTATTTGGCGTGAACAGGGAACGATGGGATACAGCCTCGATATCCAGGATTCCAACTATTCCATGTATTGGGAGGGTGCTTTAAATTATGCACGAAAGTTTGGCCTTCACGATGTGGCAGCGCTGTTGCTTGTCAATCGGAAAGAGTATAAAAACCTGACTGCAGGCTCTTCGATAAATAACTTACCCAACCGTCATCAAGGCGTTGTAGGTAGATTTTCATATAATTACGGCAATCGTTATCTGACGGAATTCAATTTTGGCTATAACGGATCGGAACAATTCCCCAAAAAAAACCGGTATGGATTTTTCCCTTCCCTCTCAGTGGGATGGGTGGTTTCGAGTGAAGAATTTTGGAATCCAAACGTTGTGAACAATCTGAAGATAAGGGGATCGGTAGGAAAAGTGGGGAGTGATTTAGTAAGTGGCGATCGGTTTTTGTATGTCACCGCAGTGAATACCGCCGCAACGGGATATTGGTATGGTGCCGGGCAGACTTGGTTAAGTGGAATTGAGGAGAAGAAATTTGGCGTAGATTTGGTTTGGGAAACTTCAACCAAATACAACGCAGGGATCGATATTGGTTTATTGAATATATTCAGTTTACAATTTGACGCCTTTAAAGAGCGGCGCGAAAATATTTTATTGAAACGGGCGCAGTTACCTGCCCTTCTTGGGTTGGTTCCTCACGGTACCCCTTACGGGAATGTGGGGATTGTGGATAACAAAGGATTTGATGCTGCCATCGAATTCAAAAATGTCACATCTTACGGATTGACCTATTCCTTGAGGGGAAATTTCACTTATGCCCACAATACAATCATAGAAGACGACACACCTATCCCGGCAGAAACCTATCAAGAGACCAGAGGAACATCGCTTACGCAAGCATTTGCATTGGTAGCAGAGGGTTTGTTCAAAGATCAGGAAGAGATTGACAACTGGCCTAAATCTGAATTTCAGACCTCCATAATACCGGGCGATATCAAATACAAGGATATGAACGAGGATGGGGTCATCAATGAAAAAGACAGAGTTTTTATCGGTCATCCCCAAATTCCCGAAATCATGTTTGGTTTTGGTGGAGGATTGGCATACAAGAACTTTGATATCTCAGTCCAATTTTCCGGTGTAGCCAACCGAAGTACTTTCCTTACGGCAGCAGGGATGTATCCCTTCTCATTGGAATATCCGAACTATAATGTTTTAAGGGAGTATTACGACAATCGCTGGGTGCCGGGAGCAGACAATTCAAAAGCCCAATATCCGACGGTTATTGCTGCAAACAATGTACATAACAACCGCACTTCGACCATTTATATGCGCGATGCAAGTTATATGAAATTGCAAAATGCGGAGATCGGTTATACTTTTCCTAAGGAATGGTTGAAAATATTGCATATTGCAGGGATTCGGCTCTTTGTGAACGGTTCTAATTTATTGACATTTGACAAACTGAAAATAATTGATCCGGAGCAAAACATCGGTGATGCCTATCCATTACAGCGAACCATAAATTTCGGAACCCAAATTAATTTCTAATTTTATTATACTATGAGATCTACAATTTTAAAATATGCAGGAATCCTTTTTGTAGCAGTCTGGTTGTTATCGTGTGGTGATTATCTGGATAAATTGCCCGAAGGGGATATGACAGTGAAGAGGTATTTGAAAATTACACAACCGCGAAACGTTGGCTGGCAAATACCTATATGCATTTGCCGGCAGAATTGAATTATATGTGCGGGTTGAGTGACACATGGGCAAGAAATCCATTTACTGCCGGATGTGATGAGATGGAGATTGCCTATGGGGGTGCTGCTTCGCATTATCTGAACAATGGATCGATGAATTCGAGCAATTCCAAATCCATTTGTCCGGTATGGCATGAATGTTTTATGGGAATCCGCAAAGCCAATATTTTTCTGGAAAATATCGATGCTACTCCGTTGCCGGATGAGGTGGATGCGCTACAATTTACGGAAGCAATCCGAAACCAGTGGAAAGGCGAAGCCTATTTTTTAAGGGCGTTTGCATACTACCAACTGGTCAGGACTTATGGGCCGGTACCCATTACCGACCATGTACTGCCGACCAGTGGAGATTATACTACCATCAAGCGAAATACCTTAGAGGAGTGCATTCAATTTATTGTTGATGATTGCGACCGCGCCATCGCTTTTTTGCCGGTACGGTTTACAGGCGAGAATATAGGCCGTTGCTCCGGAGGGGCTGCCATGGCTTTAAAATCGAGGACATTGCTTTATGCGGCATCATCAATCTACAATGGCCATGCCCATTTTAGGAACTATGTTGATAATGAGGGTACCCATCTGTTTCCCACCAGCACCGATGCTACCAAATGGAGTATAGCGGCAACCGCTGCCTTGGATTGTATCACTGCGCTGGAGAATGCCGGTCATACACTCTATAAAGCAAAGCTTCCTGATTATGTAAATAACTATCGTGGTATCCACCAGGAGCTTTATAATGACGAATGGATATTCTGGAGAAATGTGGAATGGTATAACCATTTGGACAACTGCGGTACTATTCTTAGTTTAAAAGGATTTTCCATCCTGAATCCTACGCAGGAAATGGTGGATGCCTACCAAATGGCAAACGGCCTGGCCCCCATCACCGGGTATAAGAATGATGGGCTGACTCCTATCATCAATTCGGCATCGGGCTATGAGGAAGAAGGGTACACTTCGGCTGTAGGATCTGACGGATGGTGTCCGGCAGGGGTGCGGAAAATGTATGCTAACCGGGAACCCCGTTTTTATGCGTCGATCAACTTTACAGGGCAAAAGTGGTTGGGTACCACTTGTGACTTCTGGTATACCGGAAAAGATGGGCGGCGTGGTGCCGGCTCCGACTATTGCAAAACCGGATACCTGATAGCCAAGATTATCAATCCCAATGCAAATCCCTCCACAGGGGCAGGTTACACACGGAAAGCCTGGCTCTATATGAGGCTGGCCGAGATCTATCTGAACTATGCCGAAGCGATAAACGAAGCGGAAGGACCGGCTAAAGCGTACTTATATGTGAACAAGATCAGGTCCAGAGCGGGAATTCCAGATTTGCCCGCAGGTTTGGACAAAGATCAGATGCGGGAAGCGATCTATCGTGAACGGAGGATAGAATTGGCTTTTGAAGGGCAGCGCTATTGGGATGTCCGTCGTTGGGGAACAGCGGAGAACACAGAGAACGTGCCAATTCATTGTATGAATATTATGGCCGGCACCTCTTTACAGGATAATGCTTTTTATGAAAGGGTGAAGTGTGAAGACCGTGTATTTGAAACCAAGCACTATTGGTTTCCGATTCCGCAAAGTGAGATTGACATCACCCAACGTTCCTTGGTACAAGGTCCCGGCTGGACTGAGGACGAATAGCAATATAGTGAGTTATTAGTAGAAAATAAATAATTTTGATCATATGAAATCAATTAAATATATCATCTCACTCTTTTTCTTGCTCCTTTTTCTTGGTTCGTGCACAGAGGAGGCTGGTTACGAGAAAGGTGCACAGAGAGCTTATGTGAGGATTCCGGAGCGTGATATCATGATGGAAACCGATGAGGAGAATAAAATCACGGTGACGCCGATATTTGACAGTGAGGCAACCGCTGCGGGAAAATTTGTATGGAGTGTTGCCAATCAGGAATTGGCAAGCATCGTCGAGAATGGGGACAATTCGGTTACCATTACCGGATTAAAGCCGGGATATACTTATCTGAGGATCGCATCGGAGAATGGAAAGCTGTACTATACTTCCACCTTGAAAATCAATCAGGCTTTTCAGTTTAATCATCCCCTGTTGATAGATTTTGGCACGTTAAAATCAGATAGTCCATTCAACTGTATGCTCAATCCCTCGGAAAAATTGCAGGGGCTGGTTGATATAAAAGGATTTGTATCGAAATATGCAATCGAGGTCAGCGGATCATTCAACTGGCTGGATAGAAATACCCATTCCAATGCGTTGGGATTTCCAGATAATGTTGCTTTCGATATGTTTTTCAACGATGGAATTCATGTCGCCTCGGCCGGTTTTATTCTCTCCAAATTGAAAAAGGGTGCAAAATATACATTGATCTGTTATGCCACAATCGACGATGGCGGACAGACCCAGACTCGATATACAGCTACGGGAGAGAATGAAAAAAGTGGACTTCTGTTCACCAGCAGGAATCCATCCAATGTAGTTATCTTGGAAGATATAATTCCTGATAATAACCAGAGTATAAAGTTGATGCTCTCTCCGGGTCCCGAGAATTATCAGTGGGCACTTTTCTATGGTATTACAGCATTGAATATCGTTCCGGAAAACTATGATTTGAATTTACTTTTTTAATTAGAGTAGCATTCGGCATTCAAGAACGGAGAAAAGTTTATCTTTGGGGTTACACTGCTTCCGTAGCCATAGTTTATCAGACCGATAATATTGATCACCTTAATTAAAACATAGTAGAGAAATGAAATATGATCGCAGGAGATTCCTGAAAAAGATAGGAGTTGGCACAATTGCCGCATCTGCTATTCCCACTTTCACATCGGCCGAAAGCCTGTTGAGGTCGAATAATCCGGAGCCATTGAATTTTCAGGTTGACAGAACGGTGAGAAAGTATAATGAGGAATACCGAGATGAATATTTAAGCAGGGTGGCTTTCCCGATTGGAGGCATAGGTGCCGGCATGTTTTGTCTGGAGGGGAGTGGCGCAATCTCTCATCTGTCGGTAAATAATCGGCCGGAGATCTACAATATCCCTTATGCTTTTGCGGCCATCAGCATTAAAGGGATAGAAAATGGAGCGAAAGTGCTGGAGTCAACCGTCCCTACCTGGAAACTGTTTGGCCCACGGGGAAGTGGGCTTGGTTTGGGTAGCCGCAATTACGGATTGCCGAGGTTTGAAAAGGGTTCGTTTCTTGCCCGCTTCCCTTTTGGGATGATAGATTTGGAAGATAACGACATTCCGCTGAAGGTGAGGATTACCGGTTGGAGCCCATTTATTCCCACCGATGAAGACAACTCGAGTCTTCCCGTAGGTGTATTGGAATACTCGTTTACAAACCGTTCAGCTCATTCGGTTGAAGCCGTTTTTTCATATAATGCCCGAAACTTTATGGATAGTGGGGGAGATATTTACGCGCAGAAGAACGGTTTTATCATGGGCAAGTCAGGTAACGGGAGCAATAAAGGTATCGACGGATTTGCCATCTATCTGGACGACAATGATGCGGTGACCGACCATTGCTGGTTCAGGGGGGGGTGGTTCGACGCGCAGACGATCTTATGGGATAACATAAGAAATGCGAAGGTGGTGGACAATCCCCCCATTGAAGGGGTTTCTCCGGGCGCTTCCATCTATCTTCCGATGAAATTGAAACCGGGTGAAGAGAAAACAGTGAAGGTCAATTTCTGCTGGTATTTTCCTCAGTCGGACCTCTCAATCGGACAGAAAATTGTCACCGGAGCGGCATTTGACGGTAAAGTGACCACGAGGGCGGTCAGGAATCAGCAAAAAGTGTCGGGTTATGCCGGGGGAGGTTTGTTGAACACCTTTGATCCGCATGGAGATGGACAGGTGGGAACTTTACTCTCCCCTACCTTTCCCATCAACAAGAGGTACCTCAAATTTTTAGTGGGTGGCGGCAATCAAAAAGAGAAAACATCGGTCAACCTGTGGATAGATGGTCAGATCGTGGAGAGTGCCGCGGGGAACAACAGTGAACAATTGAGAGAAGTGATCTGGGATTTGGACAAATATGCAGGAAAGACCGGGCGACTGAAAATCATTGATCTCGACACATCTCCCTGGGGACATATTCTCGCCGACCAGTTTGTGCTGACCGATCGTTCCGATGAGCTCCTCTCCTCCCCTTCTTCCGGAGCGATTGTGTTGGCTGATTTTGAAGATGATTATGGAGAAGGGTGGGAAATTGAGGGACCCGAAGAGTCGGGCACCTCAAATCCGGAAAATATCTATTATCGCCCTTGGTATGCGACCCGTTTTGATAGTTTGGAGAATTTGATCCACTATTGGGATGCACACAGTGACATCTTGAGAAAAAATTCCGAATTGTTCAGAGATGCCTTTTATAACTCTACCCTTCCACCTGAAGTGCTGGAAGCAGTTGCTGCCAACCTGACCATCTTGAAATCGCCCACTGTCTTGCGTGTATCGGATGGGAGGTTTTGGGCATGGGAAGGGTGCAGCGACGATTCGGGTTCTTGTCATGGAAGTTGTACCCATGTATGGAACTATGCACAGGCTCTTCCCCATCTCTTCCCCGCTTTGGAACGAACGCTGCGGGAAACGGAATTCAGGGTGAGTCAAAATGAGGAAGGACATCAGAATTTCAGGAGCAATATGCCGATCACCCCTACCGACCACAATTTTCATGCGGCGGCAGATGGTCAGCTGGGAGGCATCATGAAGGTGTACAGAGATTGGAGGATCAGTGGAGATACAGCATGGATGAAATC
>JAAYFR010000138.1 GCA_012728155.1 Bacteroidales bacterium
ATCTCCTGACTTTATCACTAAATTTTTCCGTATTTACTAATGCGCTGATAATGACCATAGTGTAATTTTTGCGACTCCTTTTTGGGTGTCGCAAGGAAAAATCAGCTAAATTTGCAGTATGTATGTACGCAAAAAACCAAATAGATCAGGAAGCACAAGCGTAGTGATTGTAGAAAAACGCAACGGTAAGAGTCATTATCTCAAAACTATTGGCGTGAGTTCAGATCCAGTAGAAGTTGATAATCTTTATTTGCAGGGCAAAAGATGGATTGTAGAGCAGACAAGTGGGCGAGATATGTTTTTAGAGCAAATTCGCCAAGAAGAAGAAAAGCTTGCTGTTGAAGGTCTCTTAAATAAGATCGAACACATTTTGATTAATGGAACACAGTTGATCTTAAATCCTGTATATCAGAATATCGGCTTTGATAAAATAAACGATGATGTGCTAAAACATTTAGTTGTTTCGCGTATCTGTCAACCGCAAAGTAAAGTTGCTACATCAGATTATTTGAAGTCCTATTTTGACGAGGATGTAGATTTGAACAAGATCTATCGTTATTTAGATAAACTATCCGACACTCAAAAGGACAAGATACAAGAAATTAGCGTAAATCATACCAGGAAAGTCCTTGGCGGTAGCATTGGAGTAGTTTTTTACGATGTAACGACACTTTACTTTGAAACAGATGAGGATGATGAATTGCGAAAGAAAGGCTGGTCAAAAGACGGTAAGCACTCCCAGCCACAAGTAGTTCTTGGACTTTTAGTAAGTAAAGGAGGCTATCCGTTGGCTTACTCGATACATGAAGGCAACAAATATGAAGGACATACCATGTTGCCGATAGTCAAAGATTTTGTTTCAAAATTTGATTTGGAAGACTTCATCGTTGTTGCTGATTCTGGTCTAATGAACGCTGAAAACATCAAGGAATTAGAGAAGAACAACTACAAATATATAATTGGAGCAAGAATAAAAAGCGAAAACCAAGTTGTCAGAGAATGGATTTTATCTCAGGATAAGGTTGAAGGTAGTTTTTACGATTATCAAAAAACAGAACAACAAAGATTGATTCTGGGATACACCGAACAGCGAGCAAGGAAAGATGCCAATAATCGCGAAAAAGGCATTAAGCGACTTGAAAAGGAGTATAAAAGCGGCTCAATTACAAAAGATAAGATCAACAAAAGAGGATATAATAAATTTTTGAAAATTGCTGACAATATAAGTGTTGAGATTGATTATACAAAGATAGCAGAAGATGCAAAATGGGATGGTTTAAAAGGATATGTCACCAACACCAAGCTATCCGGCAGTGATGTCTATCAGCAATACAGTGAATTGTGGCAGGTAGAGAGAGCATTCCGAGTTACCAAAGGTGTTCTTGATCTACGACCGATGTTTCATTTTACAAAGAAACGTATCGAAGCCCACGTTTGTATATGTTTCGTAGCCTACAAAGTCTATAAAGAACTGGAACGAACTCTCAAAAATAATGGAATAAAAATGAGCGTGGATAAAGTTTTATCTATTGCCAAAACAATAACGACAATTAAAGTAAAGTTGCAAGAGAGCAATGAGACAATCTCCAAAACTATGCTAATAACAGACAAACATAAATCTATCTCCAAGCTGTTTGAAAGCGACTTTTGGACTGAATCTTAAAAAGGTGTCGCATTGACGAACTCAGGAGATAATCGGGAAGCCATTGTGTGTCAATATCTTTTTTAAATCTAAAAGCGACTAATTTGCTGGCAGACGCACCGACTGATACGACTTTCAATTAAAGCACAATAGATATAATTTTAATTATATTGTTTTTTTGCAACAATCATTAGTTTTATCAAATATATTCCACCTGTCCGGTAGTGGCACAGGTGGAATAGTTGTGGAGGTTATTGATAGGTAGATAACAAATTTTTAAGATTCTGTGGGTAGTCGGTCGTGATAAAGTTGACCCCCATTTGTATAAAATAGTTGAGATCGTCGGTGGCATTGACTGTCCACACATTGGTTGTCAATCCCAAAGTATGGGCGGATTGTACCCATCCGGTATTGCTCTTGAGCACATTTTGCGCATAATCAAGTCCCCAATAGCCCTGGGTGCTCAACGCTTCCGGAGTCAGATTTCCATTGAGGTAAGCCACGCGATTCTGCGGACTGTCCGCAATAAGCGCTTTACAGACATTTTGGCTGAAAGAGATATAATCTACCTTGTCGGCTACTCCGCTGCTATTTACCATATTCAGCACAGCCGCGACAACCCTGTTTTCGTTGGCTGTGGTGGAATGAGGCTTAATCTCAATAATAAGCTTTGTTTTCTCACTCTTTTTTATCATTTCGATACAGTTTTCCAACGTTGGGATAGGTTCACCATTGGATAATCTTACGTTACTCAATGCCGCATAAGTTGAATTCTCCACATTGATGCCATTGATCGTCGGGTCGTGGTTCAGTACGACAACCCCGTCTTGTGTGATCCATACATCCAGTTCGGAACCATAGATCTCTAAATCGATGGCTCGCTGTAACGATGCGAGTGAATTTTGAGGATATTCAGGGATCGACCAAAATCCCCTGTGGGCAATGATTTTTGTGATTGCTTTTTGGAAAACCCTCACCTGTACGAAATTGCCCGCTTCGGCATGATCTTTCAGCTTGATTATCATCACTCCATCCCGGGAGAGTAGTTCATCCGGTAAATCGGTGGCGGAGAATCTATACCTCCTCTTTCCTTTTCCCCAGCTATTCCCCTCTTTTTCCACAATCCATTCGGGAAGTTCAAATGCAATTTCCACATTCGACGAGATTTCCAAAGCGAACTCCCGCTTTCCAAGATCTAACAGCACGCTGCTTTTATCAACTGATATATCAGCTTGAACGCCAGCCTGTACGATTGTAATATACTTACTTTCCAAACCATTACTGACCGTAACAACTGCTCTCCTCTCCTCGGACGATTGATTCTCAGAAACTGCAATCTTCAGGTTGTCAATAGAGACATTGGAGAGGGTAGGTTTACACCAATCAGGATTGTCTGAATTGACCTGGAGAGATTTGTCGGACTTGACGGTGAAGTATTTGTTGACCTCCTCCGCATCCACATTGAGCGTCAGAATTGTAGGCTGAATAGTGAGAAAATTGTCACTATTCTCAATTGTATCATTGTTGCTACAGGATAATAAAATTCCAATGAAAAAGAGAAAATATATCTTTCTTGAATGTCTCATTCTTATATTTTTAATTGTAGAGAGGAATCTATAGTAGACATTATATTGATGAAGGAATAAGATAATTGGTAATCAAATATCTAAAATCTTATTCGATAATAACTATAGTCTATACATAAAAGAAGGGGGTATAGATCGCTGACCGACCCGGATACCCCCTTCTCCTCTCGAATATTTTTATTCAACGCCTTCTAATTCCTTCATATCTTGCTCTGTCAACGCGCCATTCCAGATGCTGATCTCAGCTACGTCAAACTCGTTGTCGTCTTTCTTAGCCCAAGGACCTCCACACAGAATTACACCTGCAGAATCGAGCCTGAAGCGTGTGTCGGCGGTAGTGCTCGTGTGAAACAGTTCTCCATTCATGAAGAATTTTACGTCTCCCGGTTTAAAAGACAAGTAAAGCCTATACCATTTCCCCGGTTTGACATCTCCCGCATAACCGGTGGCACCCACGCCAATGGTGGCCGGATCGGTACTCCTGATAAATATCTCGCCATCGCCTTCATTGTTAAGCGCTGTCTGGAAAAACGAGTAGAATCTTCCTATGGCAGGGATCTTAAACTCAAAAAAGAGGGTGTATTCCGAAATGTTGTTTTCTCCCTCTTTGGGTATTATCCCGTGATCTGCCACAAAATGACAATTAAGAGGAATACGAACAGCCTTGTTACTGACTGTGGGGCCATTTACCGAGGTAAATTGGGCATCCGGATTATAGGCAACATTGCGAACCATCTCCAAAGCCTTACCCACTGTCGGTTTTGTCAGATCCGAAGGATCGTCAAACAGCCAGGAAGCAATCTTTTTTATCCGTTCCCTGTGGATAACAGGCACTGTTACCTTTGTAGTGAAATTCTCATCCTTTGCCTTGATAATGATATTGCCCATCCGTTCACCCGGAGAAATGGCATTGAGCTCGAAAGAGTAAGTGCCATCGGGTTGACTGCCCTTTTTCATCACCCAATCAGGCAGCTCCATCTCATAATCAACGTTGGAGGTAATCTTCAGCGTAAACTCCAAGTTTTCATTATTCAACAAGAGATAAGGCTTGTCGGCACTGATAGAAGGGGTCCATGCCTGTGTCACATGAATATCAACATCGTCGAATCCTGTTGCCGAGACGGTGATCCGGGCAGTACGCTCGCTTGCCTGTCCGTTTTTGTTGATTGTTATCTTCAGATTATCGACCTTGTCGTCTACTATCTCAA
>JAAYFR010000139.1 GCA_012728155.1 Bacteroidales bacterium
CACAATGGCCTTTTGGGCCATTTCTTCTTCTAAACTTATTATCTTGTCGATTACTGTATCGTTGTCGGTTAAATCATCTTCATCGATAGAATTTTTAAACCGGTTATAGGAGTTTTGTTTCCGGAAAGCCATCAAGATGGCATTTTTCAATGCAGAAGTAAGGTATCGCCTGATATTATTGGTTGTTCCGAGATTTTTCCTATTTTCATGGATATGCATAAAAACGTCATGGATGCAATCTTTTACCAGATCTTCATGGGGTGTCAATGTGAGGCCATAGGTGAAAAGTGTTTGGGCATATTTCCTATATATGAATTCGTACGCACGGTCGTTACCTGCAAGGAATTCATTCCAGATAAAAATATCATCTTCCGTATTGTACACCTCTTAAGTTGCTATCTGGCTATTTCGGACGGGAAATATCGGTTTGCTTGAATACAAAGAAATACATTAAATCTAAAAAAGAGAAATTATTCCATCCTTATGAATCCGTTTTAACAAAAAAAGCCTATATTTGTGCGCATATAATTCTTACAATCATCATTGACTAACTTTTAATAAAACAGATCTATGGATAAACCTTATGTGATAGGTATTGATGTGGGCGGTACGAATACCGTTGTGGGCATCGTGGACAAGAGAGGACAGATTTTAAAGAGTGGCAGTATTAAAACCGGCAAACATGCTCAAGTGGAAGATTATCTGGATGAGTTGACTGACCTGATAGAAAATCTAATTGAAGGAACAGACTTCAAGGATCAAATCAAGGGTATTGGTGCAGGAACACCGAATGGCAACTATTTCACCGGGAGCATTGAATTTGCTCCCAATCTCCCTTGGAAAGGGGTGATCCCTTTTGCTCAACTGTTGGAAGATCGAACCGGTATCCCTGTAGCGCTTACCAATGATGCCAATGCGGCGGCTATTGGAGAGATGACTTACGGCGCTGCCCGCGGTATGAAAGATTTTATCGTGATCACATTGGGTACAGGTGTGGGCAGCGGTATTGTGGTGAACGGGCAACTGGTGTATGGCCATGATGGCTTTGCCGGTGAGCTTGGCCACGTGATTATGCGCAGGCATAACGGCCGTATGTGCGGTTGCGGCAGGACAGGATGTCTTGAGGCTTACTCTTCGGCAACGGGGGTGGCACGTACGGCACGTGAATATCTTGAATTGCGTCCCGATGTACAGACACGTCTTCGCGATATCCCTGTTGAGGAAATCACCTCCAAGGATGTGTTTGATGCGGCAATGGCAGGCGACGAACTGGCGAAAGATATATTCAAATTCACCGGCGAGATGTTGGGTGAAGCCTTTGCAGACTTCGTAGCGTTTTCCAGTCCCGAAGCGATCATCCTTTTCGGAGGCCTTTCCAAGGCAGGCAATCTGATTATGGATCCTATCCGTGAAAGTATGGAGAAGAATATGTTGCCCATCTACCGGGATAAGGTGAAACTGATGTTCTCCGACTTGAAAGAGAGCGATGCAGCCGTATTGGGTGCCAGCGCACTCGGTTGGGAAGTAAGAAGCTGATCATAAAGATTCATTTTACCTGTATATAATTCAGCTCCGGATTTTTCTGGAGCTCTTTTTTTCAAATTTATACAAAACAAACAGCCCGATTGACAAAAAAGAGCGATAGATTTTATACCTTTGTACTCATTTTAAAAATAACGACTTAAACGAACCTATAATGTCAAAAAAAATTCAAACAGCCCTTATTTCGGTTTACCACAAAGATGGGTTGGAGGAAATTCTTCGAGAGCTACATGATTTACGGATTAAATTTATATCTACCGGCGGTACGCAGGAGTTCATACAATCTTTAGGTTATGAATGTGAGGCGGTAGAAGATGTCAGCAGTTATCCTTCTATTTTGGGAGGTAGGGTAAAGACCCTTCATCCGAAAATTTTTGGAGGCATACTCTATCGGCGTGATAATGAAACTGACAAGAAACAGGTGAAGTCATATAAAATCCCTTCTATAGATTTGGTAATTGTGGATCTCTATCCTTTTAAAGAGACTGTCGCTGCTGGTGGTACGGAGGAGGAGATCATTGAAAAGATTGATATAGGAGGAATCTCGCTTATTCGTGCGGCAGCGAAAAATTACAAAGATGTGCTTATTGTTGCATCGAAAGAGCAATATGCACCATTACTCGGTTTGCTGAAAGAGAAGCAGGGATTTTCGGAAAGGGAGGATCGCCGCAGCTTTGCCAAAGAGGCTTTTATGGTATCTTCCGGTTATGATTCTGCGATCTTTGGTTATTTTGATGGTGCCAACAATTCAGCCTTTCGTATAGCGCAAGATGGTGGAAAACAACTCCGTTACGGTGAAAATCCCCATCAGCAGGGCACATTTTACGGCGATTTCAACAAACTTTTTGAACAGTTGCATGGCAAAGAGATCTCCTATAACAACCTCCTTGATATTGATGCTGCCGTATCACTGATTTCCGATTTCAACGAAACGGCCTTGGCAATCCTCAAACATAATAATGCCTGTGGCATGGCTTGCCGCCCTACCGTGAAAGCGGCATGGGACGCAGCCCTGGCGGCCGATCCGGTATCGGCTTTCGGAGGGGTTGTGGTGACCAACAGAGGAGTTGACAAAGAAGCTGCAGAGGCGATCAACGAAATTTTCTTCGAAGTGGTCATCGCACCGGATTATGATAAGGAGGCACTGGATATCTTGTGCCAAAAGAAAAATCGCATCATTTTGCAATTGAAATCGAGTGAAAAATCTACGCAACGCCTGCAATACCGTTCGGTATTGAATGGCACCCTGCTACAGGAGAAGGATCTAAGTGTGGAAACAGCCGGAGATTTGCAGGTGATGACAACCAAAGAGCCTACAGCAAAAGAAACCGAAGATTTGCTGTTCGCCAATATAGTGGTGAAACATACCAAGTCGAACGCCATTGTGCTGGCAAAGAATAAGCAACTTATCGCCAGCGGTACGGGGCAGACATCGCGCGTGGATGCATTGAATCAGGCAATTGAGAAAGCGGGTACATTCCATTTCGAATTGCAGGGAGCAGTGATGGCCAGCGATGCTTTCTTCCCTTTCCCCGATTGTGTGGAGATTGCACATAAGGCGGGTATCACTGCCGTTATCCAACCCGGAGGATCGGTACGCGACGGAGAGTCGGTGGATTATTGCAATCAAAACGGCCTTTCGATGGTGAAAACCGGCGTAAGACATTTCAAACATTAATTGTAAACGTATAACATAGTTCTATTGAATAGCTTAATATCATACATTATGGGCTTATTTTCATTTACACAGGAGTTGGCAATGGACCTTGGTACTGCCAATTCCGTTATTGTGAACAACACAGGAAAAATACTCTTGGACGAACCCTCCATCGTGGCGTTGGATCGAAAAACCGACAAGATGATTGCTTTAGGTGAGAAGGCGAGGCAGATGCATGGTAAGACCCACGAGAATATTCGTACGGTAAGACCGTTGAGAGATGGTGTTATTGCCGATTTCAATGCTGCAGAGCAGATGATCCGTGGAATGATCAAAATGGCAAACAAAAATAAAGGAGGACTTTTCTCCCGTTCGCTGCGGGTGGTTATCTGTATCCCTTCAGGCAGTACCGAGGTGGAGATTCGTGCTGTACGCGACTCGGCAGAACATGCCGGTGGTCGCGATGTCTATATGATTTTCGAACCGATGGCGGCAGCTTTAGGAATTGGTCTCGATGTGGAGGTCCCCGAAGGGAATATGATTGTGGATATAGGTGGTGGTACTACTGAAATCGCCGTGATTTCACTGGGTGGCATCGTCTCCAATAAATCGATCAAAATTGCAGGTGATGATTTCACCGAAGATATACAGGATTATATGGGACGTCAACAC
>JAAYFR010000140.1 GCA_012728155.1 Bacteroidales bacterium
CTCTGAGGTCGCTAACAAATACCTGTCGTACGAGTATAGAAAACCTTGGAAATTGTATTAGTTCTTACGAGATGGACAGGAGAGAATTTATCAATAAGACGGGATGGACATTTGTTGGTTTAGCCGCAACAGGTAGCTTGTTGCAAGGTTGTCCTCCAAAATCCAAAGAGGCAAAAAAAACATTACCATCTTCCCATAACCTGAAACTCTATTGGGGTGATATACATAACCACTGCAATCTCACCTATGGGCACGGAGATATGAGAGATGCGTTTGAAGCAGCCAGGGAGCAGCTCGATTTTGTTTCGGTCACCCCTCACGCAATGTGGGAAGATATCCCCGGCAGGAATGATTTGCGTCTGCAATGGGTTGTCGATTATCACACTAAAGCATTCGATGCATTGCGAGCAGGAAAATGGGACGAATACGTGAAAATGACGAGCGGATACAACAAAGAAAATGAGTTCCTTACATTTTTGAGCTACGAATGTCACGATATGGCACATGGTGATCATGTAGCATTATTATATGATGTGAATGGGACAATGGCGGAGCCTTCAAATGCGATGGAGCTGAAAGCGAGGCTCAAAGGACAGAAGGCATTTGTTACCCCTCACCATATGGGATATCAGACCGGTTTTCGGGGGTATAACTGGAAGTCATTTCAGGAAGACGGACAGACGCCTTTCGTTGAAATGTACTCCCGGCATGGGCTGGCAGAAAGCGATGACGGCGATTATAACTATCTTCACGACATGGGGCCCAGGCAATGGGAAGGAACCGTGTTATACGGATTGGAACAAGGACATAAATTTGGAATTATTGGCTCTACAGATCAGCATGCTGGCTATCCCGGAAGCTATGGTGACGGACGGGTGATGGCCCTCGCCCCATCTCTCAAGCGTGATGATATCTGGAATGCTTTGCAGAACAGAAATGTAGGATGTGCCACGGGTGACAAGATAAAGATAGATTTTCGGATCAACGACGCCATCATGGGCGAAGTCATCAGAGGAAACAGTCGAAGAATTTACCTGAATGTAGAGGGAGAGAATTCGGTTGATTACGTAGATATTATCAAGAACGGTAGATGCATCGCACGCATGAACGGGCCGCTTATTCCCACGGTACCTAAGGAAGATCCGGTGAGATGTAAAATAAAAGTAGAATTCGGATGGAACCGTGAAGAAGAATATGTACATTGGAACGGTAGATTATCAATTGATAAAGGGATAATAAATAGGATAACGCCCTGTTTCAGAGGAGCGGCATATACTTCTCCCCAGCCTGGCGAGAAAGCATTTAAGACCCGGGTAAACAGGGTTTTATCCTCTTCTGAAAAAGAAACAATACTGGATGTGTATAGCACCAAGAACCCCAATACTATGACTCCGACAGTTCAGGGTGTTATTTTAGATGTAACCATGCCTAAAGCGGGAAACTTAACGTCCGATTTCAATGGGAAAAAGATCACGCATTCTATCGGAGAATTATTACAAGGTTCAAAATCACACTTTATGATAGGCTGGTTGAGTGAAGCAATATTGTTCGGCAGGGCAATCCCTGAAAACGCTTTTCAGGTAGAACATTATATGGAAGATACTGTTGCAGAAAGAGAGATCGATTACTACTATGTGCGCGTAAGACAAAAAAACCAGCAATGGGCTTGGAGTTCTCCTATC
>JAAYFR010000141.1 GCA_012728155.1 Bacteroidales bacterium
ATACAAATCCTTCCTCATCAAATTGATAGACCCAAACCTCACTCGTTTGATGGAAACTAGAATAAATCGCCACATATTTACCATCTCTCGAAACGGACAGATGATCATCCTTGTTGGGAAGAATTAGATAATCAATAAGTTCACGTGTATCCAGACTGTACGCAAATAATTTCCCCTCAAATGCCTCTATTCCTCCCGGAAGGTTTTCCACGAGATCCATATAGGTTTTGATATATACAACATCGTTGGTACCTAAAAAAGCCTCCTGGTAGTTAAGCCTGTCTTCCACATCGAATTGCATTTTTTCGTGACTTTTAAAATCATAGTCGACTAATTCAATCCACTCATCAAAGGTGAGAAATATCTTGGAGGAGCTTTCAGAGCACATCGCACGACTATTCCAAGAATCAGTCAATGTGCTTACCGTTGCCTGCTCTAATAATCTCAAATCATTTCTGTCGTATAGCCAGAAGTTATTGCCATTTTTGACAAATAGCATATCCCTACCCCTATCTGTGAAAATTTGAAAATCCAAATAACCATCTTTGATTGTGATTATGCTGGGAGAGTAGAGCACGTCGTAGTGAATAGGCCAAACTTCATCTTTAGTAATCCCCCGCACGTTGAAAGGCACCACATACAACTCATACATGACGCCCTGCGAAAGAGGGAATAGATTATTTCTATCCCGCGTGAACTCGTCCAGATCATCAATATCGAAATAGTTTTCTTCTCCCTCGTATACTATATCGCCATAGTAACCGTTCGAGAAGGCATATCGGCATTTATATTCGTTCCGGGGCCATGATACTCTCCCTGAATTAACACTCGTATATTCAAAGAGTAAAGAATTTTTAGGGAATTCAATCTGTGCCGTATATATATCGACCCATGGTTCCCTTATCTCCTCTTTAAAAAATGTTTCTATCCTGTAATATAATGTGCCGAAGACGGCCATACTATCTACAAAGCTGGTTTCATAGGAATTGGCGATCTCCTTTACATGCAATTTGTTATTATGATAATAGCTTATCCTGTATCTATCCACGGTATACTGTTCAAGTTCAGGCTTATTCCAGCTCAATTCAAAATAACCATCCTTATTTCTGCGATGCGCAATATTATCAAGGTGTAGCACTGCATTAGGAACAAAGACCAACCTATATTCAAATTTAGCAGAGTTATTTTCTAAGCCCAGCTTACCAGCAATACTTTCAGATCGTGCGTCTATTTCAATATCCACTGTCAGCGTTTTTGTATAACGGACGTTATCGGTCGGGGCGAATTCGAAATAATCATTCGTCGGAGATATTTCTTCTCCATCCAAACTGAATCGCTTTTTCACCACTCCCCCCTCCGGTAAAGTAAGTTGATAATACAACTTCGTCCTCTTGTATATATAGATGGTAGCACCTATGGGAAAATGAGCCAGGTTAAGGATGATCTCCCCTTCATCCGGCGGAGAAACATCCAGATAATATACCTCGTCGGCATTGTATTCACAGGCAGCAAAAAACATTAGGATCGGCACCAGGATCAAAGGCTTAATCTTCATACGGGTATGTTTTATTCTTGTATATCTTATCACAAATTATCACTATTTTGTCGGGATCATCAAATCAATCTCTCTTATCTTTATCGGATATAATCAGATATATCCAATCCGGCACTAAGACCTGGGGCATACACAATCAATCTGTTATTCAAGAAGTAATGAGGCTCCTTGGAGTAATAGTAAAAAGGTATTTTTGTCAATATCCTGCTGAAACTGTTGTCGTAAATATTGAGATGCGAGTTTGTAGTATAATATTCATCTAAACAGGCATAATTTCCAGTTTTAGGATCCTGAAGCACAAACTGGCCATTCACCTTATATTTCTCTTTCGATCCACTCACATCAAAAATAATGGTTTCATTGCCGCCACTTAAAATTAACTCATCAGGGTGAACGTGACTAAATTGGCAGGTTTGGTATGCATATTGTCTGTTCTGATAGGAGTATACCGGCAAGAGAATATCATTTTCCAGTCTATATATATAGAAACTATCGTCATAATATTCACAGATATATTGCCCATCACTCGATACGGTGATTTTGGCTCCACTCTGTACCGTTCTTCTTTTTTCCACCACCTCTCCGGTATTCGAATCAACGACAAAAAGAGCTGAGTAAACATAGATATCCTCGCTATTTCGTACTCCATCTATATAAAATAACCGGTAATTATCCCCCAGAAAAATATTTTCTGTCCATGGA
>JAAYFR010000142.1 GCA_012728155.1 Bacteroidales bacterium
CATATGAAAACATGATGAGGGGTGAGCGAGAACTGATGGCTGCATTGATGGAGATGGACTCGCGAAAGAATTTTTATCCCGATGCAACGTTTACCCAAAGAATGAGTTATGGATCGGTGAAAGGATATAAGCCGCGCGACGGGGTCTGGTATGATTATTATACGACCGAAAAAGGAGTGTTGGAAAAATATAAGGAAAACGATCCGGAATTTCATTTACAACCTTACATCGTTGATGCTCTCCAAAAAAGAGATTTTGGAAGATATGCAGCTAAGGATGGGACTATGCGGGTAAATTTCCTTTCCGATAACGACATTACCGGAGGTAATTCGGGAAGCCCTGTTTTTAACGGGAAAGCGGAACTTATCGGATTGGCGTTCGACGGAAACTGGGAGGCGTTGAGCGGAGACATTGTCTTTGAACCCGAGATGCAACGTACGATCAGTGTGGATGTCCGTTACGTGCTTTACACAATCGATAAAATCATGAACGCACCCCATATCGTCAGTGAGCTAAAGATTGTGAAGTAATCTTTGTTATTAAAAAACATACAAGAAAGAGGGTGAATCTCAATGTGTGATTTCACCCTCTTTCTTCTTTTTATTCACCTGTCCGGGAACAAATCCGAATATTCATTGTATCAGTAGGGTTGTTTTTTATTTTGAGACAGTCTCTTGTTTCCCGTCTCATTAATTTCGTTCAAATTTTTCGTATCGCGGCGGCATGGGGACATAAGACAGGTCGTCCCACAGACTGCTGGTAATCATCAGGTCGGCGCTGTAACGGTTACAGGCTATAGGTACGTTATGTATACGGCACTGGCGCAGCAGCATCATGATGTCTGCCTCGTGCGGCTGTGCGTTCAGGTCGTCGATCAGGAACACGGCGAGATCGATTTCTTTGCGTACCACCATGGCTGCGATCTCAGCATCCCCACCCATAGGGCCGGAATTCATGCAGGTAATTTCGGGAAATACTCCTTCTTCGTTCAGTGCATCACGAACCAGTCCGCCGGTTGTGCCCGTGCAGACCAGATGATGGTGGGATAGGAAATCGGAATTAAAGATAACCCAGTCGACCATGTCGGCTTTTCGATGATCGTGGGCCACCAAGGCAATGGTCAGTTTTTTTCTCATTTTAATAGTTATTCGATAGTTAAATTCCGAAGAACTCTTTGACAGCATTAATTTTTTCATCTGCCTGAGCCTCCGCTTGTAGAATTTCTTCGCGCGAAGATATGGGAGAGCTTTGCACCTCGATATAGAATTTTATCTTGGGTTCAGTTCCGGAAGGGCGAATAGATACTTTTGTGCCATCTTCTGTAAAGTATTGTAACACGTTAGATGTTGTGGGCATCTCGAGTGTGGTCACCTCTTCTTTGACATAATCCACACTTTCCAGTTTCACAAAATCCTTCGATAAAATAACGGGTGAGCCTGCTAATTCTTTCATGGGGTTCGCCCTGAAGTTTTTCATCATGGCTTCAATTTCGTCGGCACCCTCTTTCCCTTTGCGCACCAATGAAATACCTACCTCTTTGGAATACCCATATTCTACATAGATATCTTGAAGCAGTTGGTACAGTGTCTTTCCATTATCTTTTGCCCAGGCTGCAACTTCTGCAAACAGCGTGCAGGCTGATACCGAATCTTTGTCGCGCACAAAATCGTCGGCGAGGAATCCGTAGCTTTCTTCTCCTCCACCGATGTATTTTTTTACCCCTTCGTTCTTGCGGATAACGTCGGCAATCCATTTGAATCCGGTGTAACAGTCGAACATTTCGATGCCCATCTTGTCTGCGATTTTTTTCACCAACTCGGAGGTGACAATCGTTTTTACGATAAATTCCTTACCCTTTAGCAGCCCATACTCTTTGCGGCGTGTCATCAGGTAATAAATAAGGATAAGCATGATCTGGTTACCATTGACCAGCCTAAAATTGCCTTCGTCGTCACGGATGGCTGCTCCGATTCTGTCGGCATCGGGATCAGTGGCTAAAACAACATCAGCTTCTGTTTCGATACCTCTTTTTATAGCTAAGTCCAATGCTGCCGGCTCCTCGGGATTGGGAGAGATGACTGTCGGAAAATCTCCTCTTATTACGTCCTGCTCGGGTACGTTGATAACATTCGTGAATCCAATGGCTTTCAGCGCATCGGGGATAAGCTTGATGCCGGTTCCATGGATGGGTGTATAAACAATCTTTAATTCTTTTTGATTTTCAATAGCTTGGGGAGAAAGAACAAAACTTTTAACCTTGTCGATAAAGGCCTTGTCCATGTCTTTCCCGATAATCTCGATCAATTCCTTGTTGCCGTTGAACTTAATTTCTTCTATCGATGAGATTCTGTTTACTTCAGCAATGATGTTTTTGTCGTGCGGCCCAAGTACTTGTGCTCCATCCTCCCAATAGGCCTTATATCCGTTGTATTCCTTGGGATTGTGTGATGCTGTAAGCATAATTCCACTCTGACAACCGAGTTTTCTAATGGCGTATGAAACTTCCGGTGTCGGACGTAAGTCTTCGAAAAGAAACACTTTAATTCCGTTTGCGGTGAAAATATCGGCAGATATCTCGGCAAATTTACGACTGTTGTTCCGGCAATCGTGCCCGATGACTACTTTGATCTGTTCCAACTCGGCAAACTCCTGTAACAAGTAGTTGGATAATCCTTGCGTAGCCGCACCAACGGTGTAAATATTCATTCGGTTGCTGCCTGCCCCCATAATGCCACGAAGACCTCCTGTGCCAAACTCTAGATCTCTGTAGAAAGCATCAATCAGTTGACGCTTGTCTTCGTTTTGCAGCATCTGCCTTACTTCTTTTTTTGTTTCTTCGTCGTAGTTGCCGCTAAGCCATAATTGAGCCTTATCGGTTACTTGAGCTAATAATGTTTCGTTGTCCATAGAATAACAAAATATATAATTAATCCACCGTTGGTTCTACTTTTTGAACCTTATATTTTTCTCCGGTTTGGTCGATAACCTTTTTATAAAATTCATTTGAATAACCAGGACGTTCCGGTGACGCGGGTTGTCCGTGCGGGTTTCTTTTGAATTTCCCGTTTTCTTCTTTCTTTACCACACCATCCACATATTTCACCATTAAGTATTGTCCGAGCTTCTTCCACTCCTGTAGACCATCTCTAATCAAAGAATTGGTGTGGTTGGTGAGAAAACGAACAGCTTCTGGCGGGGATTTCCTGTACAAATTTAATGCTTTCTTTTCAATTTCGGGCTGTGTTTCCCTGAAATTGTTTTCCAGTTTCTGCTGCACTTTTTGCATGTCTATGTTCATATCGCTGTATCGTGTGTAAACCATGTTCGACACCCAATTGTGCGTCCAGAAAGCCGATGTTTCGGAGTAGGTGAGTAAATCGCCGTTGCCAACCGCCATCTCTTCCGGTACATGGGTATGTCCGCAGTAAACCGGATAATAAACTGTTTGAGCAGCGTCGTCAACACCGAACCACAGAATACCTCCAATCGTTTCAGGCAGCCAGGAACGCATTTGAGCGACAAAAGAGAATCCGGTCTGTTGAGTAGCAATTGGACGCTCGTTGCAGTATTCAACCGAATCTACTTCAAAAGTAAGGGGAGACCAGCGATAGGGAGAGTTGAACGGGCCTGCGCCGACATCGAAACGCCAGTCGAGTTCGGTCCCTTCGTAATGGTCACGCATCATACCCTGGATATCATGGACACTGAGTTTTTTATCCGGCTTGATGTATAGTGG
>JAAYFR010000143.1 GCA_012728155.1 Bacteroidales bacterium
TCCGGCAATTACTTTGGTATTGCGACAATCAACCCTACCGGCATTTGCCCTATCCATCGCCACATCTCTCCCCTCCACCAATCCTTCTTCTACCGGAGCGGCGGCATCGCTTCCGCCATACCAGATTGGCAACGCAGCCAACTCCTCCGCCAACCGGATTGCGGATGCCGGAGGGGTATAATTGGGAGAGAAATTGGCCAAGGCAAGGTCATTCTCCGGGTTAAAAAGATACATCTATTTGTATTCCTTTATCTCGATATCACCATTAAGGGCAAGCAACGCATTGGCAGCCAATGCGCCCATCTCATCCTGCCCGGGATAGATATGCACAGGTGCAATACGATAGACCCTTTCGATAATAAGGTTGCAAAACCACTTGCTGTTGGCAATTCCCCCTGTAATCAGGATTCCATCCACCTCCCCTTTCAAGACGGTGGACATCGCCCCTATCTCTTTAGCCACTTGATAGGCCATCGCTTCCAGCACCTCTCTACTCTTCTCATCGCCATCTTTCGCCTCCCGTTCGGCCAGATAGGCATCATTGGTACCCAAGTATGCCATCATCCCTCCCTTACCCACAATCATCGAGTAGAGCTCTTCATAGATGTATTTTCCACTGAAAGCAGCTTTCAGAACCGCTCCCATAGGGAGTGAACCCGACCGTTCCGGGGCGAAAGGGCCATCCCCATCCAGCCCCTGGTTTACATCCACCACCCTCCCCTTGCGATGGGCACCCACCGTGATACCGCCTCCCAGATGGGCTACGATAAGGTTGAGATCCTCATATTTTTTCATGATGGAATTGGCGTGCGAACGGGCGATCGCTTTCTGGTTCAAGGCGTGGAAAACGGATCGCCTCTCAAAATCGGGATGTCCCGAATACCTCGCCAGAGGATCGAGTTCATCCACCACCACCGGATCGGCGATAAAGGCGACGGCCGACGGGAGCATATCGGCAATATCAGCAGCAACCAGCCCTCCAAGGTTACTGGCGTGTTCTCCCCGTTTACACTCCAAAAGATCCTTCTTCATCTCCTCATTAATCCGGTAGACACCTGAGTCAATCGGCTTCACCAACCCTCCCCGTCCAATCACCGCGTCGATTGACTCTAACGGTATATCGGCATCTTTCAGCTCTTCAAAAATCACCTCTTTCCGGTATTCCACCTGATCGGTGATGCGACTATATTTTTTCAACCTATCGGGAGAATACTTAATCGTCTTCAAGAAAATCACCTTTTCCTGCTGGAAGATGGCAATCTTGGTGGAGGTAGAACCGGGATTAATCACTAAAATACGTGTATTTACTGCCATTTGAATCTCTTTTTATCGGTTTAAAATCTTTTTTATCGATCGGTAGGTAGTTAAAACAAGCTTCTACCCTTTTAAATCTATCGTAGCCGTGGAACTCCTCCATTAATCAATCAATGTAGCCAAAGCGATTGAGAGCAACTTGCTCCGCTCATCATCCGCCCGCGATGTCAACACTATCGGTACTGCAGCGCCCATTACCAGGGCAGCCGTAGAAGATCCCCCCAAGAAAATGAGTGCCTTATAAAACATGTTCCCTGCTTCAATATCGGGTGCGAGAATCACATCACAATCGCCTGCCACCACGCCTCCTATACCTTTATGCCGTGCAGCTTCCCTGTTCACCGCAATATCAATAGCAAAAGGACCATCTACAATACACCCTTTTAACTCGCCCCTCTCATTCATCTCTTTCAGCTGGAGCGCATGGACCGTCGCCTCCATTTTGGGATTGACAATTTCGACCGCAGCCGCTACCGCCACCTTGGACTTCTCAATACCAATGGCTCGACATGCTTTCACTGCATTTTGAATAATCTGCACCTTTGCATCCAGACCGGGAGCAATATTGATCGCCGCATCCGTCACACAAAGTATTTTATGCCAATAGGGCGATTCAAAGAAAGCCACATGGCTTAACAACTGACCGGTACGTAACCCAGTCTCTTTATCTAACACCGCTTTCAACAAATTACCGCTACTTAAAAACCCTTTCATAATGAAATCAGCTTCTCCGCTTTTAATTATAGATACGGCTATCCGGGCAGAAAGAGTTGCCTCCTCCCGATTATCAATCAATTCAATACCCTTCAGATTAAAACCGATTGATTGCGCTATCCGTTCTATCTTCCTCTGATCGCCTACCAGTAGGGGAGTGACGATCCCCTCCTTCGTAGCTTCCAGCAAGGCTTTCATAACATATTCATCTTCGGCGGCGGCAACGACCATCTTCCGTTTCGGGCGGCTTTTTGCTCTCAGTAACAATTCATTCAAATCACGAATCATAACAACTATTATTTTGCGCTGTTTTAATTACAAATAAACAAATAATCCGGCAATATATATCTATGAAAGAGCGGTTTTTTGACAAAAAGCAACTCAATTATAACTGTAAACTCGTCAGCTAAAGATAATTCCGCGAAACCGCCTGCACCACAATTACGTGGATGTCAACTTATAAGATGCGTTTCCACTATTACATTTGAATATAATTCTTACATCAAACTCACTTATTTATAAAATCTTCTGTTCAGCTTTATACCGGACACACAAGTAAATCGTTCAAGCAGATAAGCATTGTGTATCATTGAAGGATCAAACCTAAGAAAAAAACAGTAATTTTGTCAAGTTACTTCGTCCTTTGAAATATAACCATCAAGAGGGGTTAATATCACCGGAATATCCAAATATTAAAAAAATAAAATAATCGTATGAAAAAAAGTAGTTTTATATTATACCTATTCTTAGTTTTGATTTTATATTCATGCAAATATCTAAATACAAACGAAATAAAACAGAATCCCAATTTTCATCTCTATTTATTGATTGGACAGTCGAATATGGCGGGAAGGGGAGAGATAGACTCATTGTCCACTCCATACAATCCCCGCATTTTAATGCTAACTGATGATAATAAATGGATCATAGCCAAAGATCCGTTACACTTTGACAAGCCCAAAGTAGTTGGAGTGGGTCCTGGGCTAGCATTTGGAGAAAAAATGCTAACATTTGAAAAGAACAAAAATGTAAAAATAGGGTTAATCCCTTGTGCTGTAGGAGGAACAAGTATTGACATGTGGCAACCGGGAAAAGATGCTTATGATGGCAAATACTACCCATACGACGATGCCATTAAAAGATTACATATAGCAATGCAAGATGGTGTAATAAAAGGTATAATTTGGCATCAGGGAGAAGCTGACAGTAATGAAGAAAAAGCCAAAGTATATATTGAAAAACTTCAGAGACTTATCAACCTACTTAGAGATGAAATTGGCAATTTCAGGGTACCATTTATAGCTGGTGAGTTAGGTCACTATAAGGAAAAATATATGCTTATCAATAATGAATTAAAAAAACTGCCAAATATAGTTCCTCTTTCCGCTATCGCCACATCAGAAGAACTAACCCATATGGGGGATAGTATTCATTTGGATAGTAAATCCGCAAGGGAACTAGGAGAGAGAATGGCAATCAAGATGCACGAACTTCAATCGACAAAAAAATGAGGCAAGATTTGGGAATATTCCACAAAGCTACACAGGCTGAACGATATCCGTCATACACAACACCCTGCTGAACCCAAAGGAGATATATATCGAATACAAGAATAGGGGAAAAATAGGATAATTCTTCTACTATTTCAAGAATAGCATCGACGCCTCATGCTCCCACCAGAGGAAAGTAGAATAAAGAGTCGCTCGAGAGGTGGATTCTCGCCAACCAAGATGACGAAACATCAGGAAAACTGATTGTATATAATTCTTCCATTCAACCCACAAATTTATAAGATTAAATATGTAACCCTGTATTTGTCTGACTGTCAATCTAATATATGAATACCATAAAATAAAAATGAAATAACTAACTCCGAAAATAGCTTTATATCCGTAAAGAATATTCAGAATTGGAAAACAAATCATCCGTCCGTTATAAATGAGAGAAAGATAATTAAACTGAAACAGAATAAGATACATGGCTAAAAAGAGATGACCTTTTCTATAATTCTTGAGAAATTAAAAATAATCGCAAAAAAAAGAGGAAAATATTTGTGAAATGAACGTATGTTCACTATATTTGTGGCGTTATTTAAAAAAGGAGTCAATTATGCCTAGATTTAACAGAAAAGGTCCCAAAGGGGAAGCTATGAGTGGAAGAGGACGGGGAGGTTGTAACCCGTCCGGCAGAGGAAGAGACGATCTCGAATCGCAGGTAGAAGCCGGAGCCGATGCTCCTAATCAGTCCCGCCATCGGAGGAGGGAGATTTACCGGGTCGAGGGAGATGGATCAAATGCTTCTTTTCAACCGGGGAACGGAAAAGGAATTCAACAGAGGCAGGGTTTGAGAAAAAGGGACGGATCCTGTAAAGGGCGATTTGCATGAAACAGGTAATCGCGGATACCCTTGGATGAGGGCCGACTATTATCGGCAATCAGTAGTTATCGGTGCAAACGCTTGCGATCACTCAGAAAAGCAGCTTATGGAAGCAGAATAGAACTATAATTTTTGGGGAGTAAACTTCCTCCATAAAACCTTCATCCGCGGAATCTATGTTTCCGTGATATGGTTTTTTTATTCAGCTGAACAATATCCTCAGAATCACAATTACGACACTGTTTCGCTTGTTTCAGGGTGGTCATCGTCTCGTTGCATTTCTGGCATTTATACCAAAAGTCCTCGATAACATAATTTCCTCCCTCCATAAGGATAGCCCTACTTTCAACAAATGCTTTTGCCACTTTTTTCCTTGCCTGATTGATAAGCCGGGTAAAGGTAGGTCGGGAGATATCCATTTTTACAGCCGCTTCTTCTTGGCTGAGATCTTCGTAATCGACCAACCTGATCGCTTCAAACTCCTCAAAGAGGAGAGTGACCGATTCCAACTGACGAATGGGGATGCCGAATGGCTTGTACCCATCCATTGGTGGCGGCATCATAATTTTTCTATCTCTTACCCTGTTTGGCATAAAATTTTAGTTTTTTAATCCTATCCACCTTACACATGCAAATCTTCAGTTTGTAAGTGGCTCAATTTGGCTGTTTATATAATTATCCTGTTATTTCTTACCACAAATGTATAAAATAAAATGAACATATGTTTATAATATCGTTATTTTACCTTTAATTAGGGTCTGCTGAAAAATTTATCAATTTCCATTGCGCTGATTACTGGATATCTTCACTCTTGAACCGGACTACATTCTTCCCTTTAAATTGATTGAAGATTAATTTAAAATTAGCAGGCACTATTTGTATCTTGACAATATGATTCTTAATGGTGATGATAATGAAAACTATTAATCTATTAGAATGAAAATAGATCGCCTGTTTTCGGTAATCTTATGTCGAATTTTTTTGAAAACTGAACCAATGCGGGGAATGCAGTACAATGTGAAGGGATCACATGGGTTATCTTATGATTCAAAAGATATTGGATAGTCTCCTTGGTCTGTCTATCGCTCTTTTTTAGGTGAAAGCCACCCATGACACCATAGATTCTATCTTCATTGGTTACTTTTTTTGCCTGTTCCAAGGTATTGACAATCCCGGCATGTCCGCATCCGGTAATGACAAAAAGTCCCTGTTCTGTTAAAATGGCGATTGCACTGTCATCCGGCACAAAATCGGGTGTGCCCTCTTCCAATGAGAAGGGAGTCTGTTGTGATTCAAAATCGGTGATTCTTGGAATTTCTCCCAGAAACACTATTGTATCGCTGATTTTATAGGGTTTATCGGTGGTAACAAGATTAAATTTCTCTGCTATTTCTTCATAACTGCATTGTAAGCCAAGATAGGAGTGATCCCCATTTCTATATCTCTTAATAAAGCAACCCGGATGACAGAGCAGTTTACCTCCGGGAAGATATGCCAACCCGTCGCCATGGTCAAAATGCCCATGACTAAGAACGATCATATCAATATCGGAGATATCTATCCCCATTATGGCGGCATTCTTCAGAAAGAGATCGCTTTGCCCCGTGTCAAATAAGAGGCGTGTCCCCTTATGTTCAATAAAGTAAGAGAGTCCATGCTCCGCACAGCAATTCCTACCCGGATAATTGTCTGTCAGTATAGATATTTTGATCACTTTTTTGAGCAAAAGTAATCAAAAAATATTGCATTGAGCATATATCCAATAGAATAAAGTGGCCACTTCAGGTTAATGTACATCTTATATAGGAGCTATTTAACAACAACAATCCCCTGAGTTAGGGGATTGTTGCAGTACCGGGAAATAGCAAATTCACCATTTCCCTTCATATTCTTTTTTCAGCACACTATATCTTTGTAAATTTATATCCTCTCAGATTAAATCCGGCACCTTCAAAATAAAATTTCATCCGCACACGTCCTTCCGGCAAGTTGTTCAAAACCAAGTTTGGATCTGAAATATAACGCCAGCTGTTCCAGCTACCATTATTGGGCACGATAATCTTCCCGGTAACATTTTGATCCTCAATCTCTATATGAAAAGCACCTGTAGTGGCATTCGCAGAAAGATTGACCTCAACTTTATAGTTACCTGCATCTTTCACCTCTAAGGTATAGAGCAACCACTCTCCTTCATTTGTGTATCCGATATTTGTTCCGTCGCCTTCGATATCCACCTGGGCGCTTCCGGAATCACCGTTATCCTTCCTATAGGTATTGCCTCTTATAGTGGCGTCGTCATGAAACGCATTCCCTTCACCACCGGTATCAAAATTGGCGGCGAGCAATTCATAAGGCGCGTCGGCAGAAAGGATATGCGGCCCTTTAAACGGACGGCTATAAGCCGCGTCTATCCGCACCTTTCTCACAATATCCCCTATCTGGTAGATAACATCGGTCACTCCAATACCTACCACGGAGATCTCTCCGATCTCATTTACGGTGGCAATACTTTCATCCTCCGAAATCCATTTGTCCGCAGGTAAGTCATTGGCATTCTCCGGTACGAGAGTCACAAATATGGTTTTTGAAAAACCTGGAAATAACTCAAGCTTTGTTTCGCTCAGCACCACATCTTGAAGCGGCACCTTTTTTACTGCAGTCAGCGGCACTTTCGTTTCAATATTTCCACTTCTCACAATGATATGGGTATTCCCTTCACCAACCACAACCACCAGTCCATTATTGTTCACCGTGGCGATACCGGTATCCTCGCTCGACCAGCTATATATATATGTTCCATCGGTCGGGCTTGCAATAAGCTGAATCTCATCCCCTACAAATAGGTTCAGGGAAACTATGTTCACGGTTATATTTTTCTTGACTTCCGTTCTTACATATTCATTGTCGCATGAATGGCACAAGGAAAGTAAAAAGAGGACAATTCCGTATTTAAAAAATGAGGTTCTCATTATTTTATCTATTAAATTTTAATTATGATCAATTATCTACATTCCACTCTAACGGCAAAAGTTATCCGTTGAGTTGTTCATATTCTTCATTCTCTTCGTCCTGATTAAACTGAAGACGCAACTCTTCCCTCACTTCGTACGTTTTACTCCCGGATTTATACTCATATTTCAATCGAAATGTTTTATAAGTATTAAAACCATCATCCTCAATAAAGAAAATATTCGAATAATAGGAGTCGTCATCTCTCTGCGTAACCTCCACATTTTTATAGGACGAGACAGTGACCTTGTTTTCATCGTTCACAGTCAACAAGACAGCATATTTATCTGTCTCCTTTTCACTACCGGCCAAAATTCTCACCTGGTTGTAGCTGATTGGTTGCACCACTTTCGTTCCCGGCATTTGCAACTCGTATGACGCCCCTACCTCGGTGAGCTTCGCATTCATATTATAGGTTGTTTTGCCGCCGCCTTCCGCCCACCGGTTTTTGATCTCCACATTATATATGACATAACTCTTTTCGGGATTTACTTCATAGGAAGAATAGGATTCAACTCTGAGCGCAAAAGCATATTTCCGGTCGGGAGACAACCCGTCGGGATTTATACGGACAGGCAACCTGCCGCTCACCTTCCCCGCAGGTATCGAAAATTTATAACTGTCGATATTATAATTTTCTTTGGGCAGAGGCAATACATATTTAGTTTTCTCCACATCAAAATTTATCTTATTGTATTCGTCAATAAAATAGCTGTCTTCCACCAATATAACATCGATATCTTTTGTTGTGGAAGTCGTCCCTCCCAAGGATGCCGAGATATATCCTACAGTCTCACTACCCAAAAAATGGTATTTACTGGACACATTCCCACTGCCGCTGATGAGTGCAAAAACATTTTTATATTGTTCTTTTTCAAAGACCTCATCCCTGTCGCACGCACTAAGGGTCAGTACTAAAGAAGTGAACAACAGTATTTGCATTTTTTTCGGCATGTTCATAAAGTGAAATCTGCTCCTGTTCCACTTTGCGCTTCTATATGTTTTCTCTGTATGTTTCATTTGAGTTCATTTTTTAATTAATCTTCCCAGCCGGGATTTTGGTCTAATGAGGGGACTATTCTGACTTCGTTCAACGGCAATGGCAGCAGGACTAAGCGTTTGTTTACGATCCGGGAGCCTATCCGGGAGGTATTTGGGATAACCCTGGAGTAGAAAGTCTCTTTCGTCCCATCCACATTCATACCCTTGATTGGCACACTTTCCGTAGCTTCGTAGATGCCCCATCTCCTGACATCGTAATAACGACGATTTTCGAAAAGAAATTCTACCATCCGCTCGTTCTCAATCAGGCTTTGCACCGTCGCCTTATCTTCGCTGCCGTTTAAACCGGGCAATCCTGCGCGATATCGGACCTGATTGTAGGCTTTTTTTATCTCTCCCATGTCTCTTGAGAAGGTCTGTTGTTGTCCATCGACTGTAATCGTATAGCTCCCATCAAGATTATTCAGGGCTTCTGCGTATGAGAGCAGGATCTCGGCATAGCGGATAATTGGAAATGCTTTTTCCATTCGCCGTGCATTATCGCCGCTCCAGGCATCATCAACATGGATGAATTTCTTGATCACATATCCTGTAATCGGATAATCGTTTACCGCACTCACACCCCCTTTTCCATCTGAAGAGTCATAATAATAGGTGATGGTCTGGTTGTACTGTCCGGAAGAAGTGGACGAGGTCATGGGCCAGAAGCACTCACTAAAACCGACGGATGCATAAAAACGCATTTCACGGTTATTATACATGTTATAGACACCTGAGTTGAGTCTATATCCCGAAAAAGTTTTCACACTATTTGTAAAGCCTGTTTCAGAATAGGGGTATTGCGCACTGGCATTGTCAATGGTACGTCCATCGACCATTGAATAGGCATCTACCACTTTCTGTGTCACGCACATACCATTCCATCCACTTAGATGCTGAGGAAAAGACATCTGTGTGTTATTTCTGATTGCAGCACTCCTTTTTCCCCATACATATTCAGGATTGACCGGTATGACCGATTCTCCGGTAAACATATAGGAGTATGATTTGAAATGGTCTATCCCTGCAGCCCCGTTTGGATATTCATTGTAATAATCCGGATCGGAAGTAACTCCCTCTGGTAGTGCGGGGGTATCCGAGTCGGCTGCTACCCTATGGAGCTTATATAATTGTCCGCCTGCACCCTGCATATCGATTACTCTTTTCGCGGCAGCTGCGGCCTTGGCCCATCTCTCTTCATCATACTTCTGTTGCACATAAAAGGCCCCATCCGTTGAACGTTTCCAATTGCCGAATGTCTGTCGGGCAGCTTCGCACCATTATATAACGGACTGGCATGATTCAGACGGATACGCGCTATCAATCCATAGGCTGCCCCTTTAGTAGGGATGCCGAACTGCATCAGCGAGGTGGTCAGGGGAAGATAGAGTGATGCCTCTTCCAATTCGTTGCAAATATATTCAACCGCCTCATCATAAGTACATCTTGGACGATCGTAATAGGAGAGCTGCTCATTTGAATCCATGATTTCATCTCCCAAGAGGATAGGTGGTCCAAAATCAACCAAGATATTATAATAGGCATATGCTCTGATAAAACGGGTGGTGCCGAGTATCTCAAACCGTTCTTTGGTTGTCATATCCTTGGCCTCGTCGATCCTGTTGAAAATAGTATTGCATTTGCGGATAATCATATAAAGGTTCCCCCATGTATTAAAAGAGCGCAAATTGCTTGATGTAACCTCTCCCAATACGAAGCTCATCCCAAAATAGCTATGGGTAGTGGAAAGGAAACTGGTGAATGCCTCGTCGGTTGCCAGCGGTCCCGGTGTGTAGTTATTTTGAAGTATATTCCCTTCATCCGGGAACAAGTTTGCCGCACCCCACATATATGATTTTATGTATCTGGTATTTGCGAAGACAGAATCCAATTTTATCTCGTCGCTAAAATACTCATCAATACTGAGGAAATCGCCACAAGAGAAAAATGAGAAGCCAAACACCAATAATGACACGAATGATATGGATGCTTTTTTATATAAATTTACTCTATTCATTGCTTGATTGTTGTTTATAGGTTAATATACATTTGAAGGGCATAAGTGGTTGGAATAGGATAAACTTCTCCGTTACGGTATGCCTGTTCCGGATCAAACAGCTTAACTTTATCCCACAACAAGAGATTGTTTCCAATTAACTGAAAATCTATTGAAGCCACCTTTATTTTGCGGAGGAAATCGTTCTTCAAATTGTAGTTGATGGTTACTTCCTGAAGCCGCAAGTAACGGGAATCTCCCTTCCAGAAGTCCGACCTTTGGGAGTTATTTTCATTATACCCATAAGTGAGTCTGGGGAAGCGGGCATTGGGATTTTCCGCATACTTCAAATCGATGCCGTTTTGCGCGGCATATTCTTTGGGGATCCAACGGTTGGACGGATCCTTAGCCATCGTCAACACATTCCCGTTCACACCTCTGAAGAAGGGCACATAACCTATCCCGTTGCTGCTATAACCCACATGGAAAAAGTCCGTTTTCCCGGTACCTTTAAAAAGTATGCCAAGGGTAATCTTTTTATATCTGAATTCACCCCCAAATCCGTACATCAATAGCGGATAGGTACTATAGGATAATGGAGTCATATCGTTGGAATTGATTACTCCATCGCCATTGACATCGCGGTATTTGATATCTCCCGGCATCACTTTCCCGAACTGGGCGGGACTATTGTTCACATCGTCCCAGTCCTTGAATAGACCCAAGGCTTGGTAACCACGGATTGTTCCGTAGGGATAACCTGAAACCTCCTGATATGGGAAGCGCGGGTTCGCCTCTTCCCAGTGTTTTACATTGTTCTTCGAAAAGGTGTAATTTCCTCTTACAGTGAAATTCATCTCTTTATTGATATCATGGGTGAAGGCAATATTCCCGTCCGATCCATAGCTGCTCATTTCACCGATGTTGCTATAAGGTTTTGTGATCAGGCCGGCATAATCGGGCACTTGAACGCGTTGCATGAAAATACCGTCACGGAGATCGTTGAATACATCAACCACCAACGATAGCTTTTCGTTGAAAAGGCGGGCTTCAATTCCCAGGTTACTTTTCTTTGCCTTTTCCCACTCCAAGTTATCTGCTCCAATCCTTGACTCACCTATGACTTCAAATCCGGCTGAAGTGTCCCAAGGATGTCCATTTCCCATACTGACCATTGTCAGATAGGGAAAACGGGTGGCGCTTATCCTGTCGTTACCTACCGTACCATATGATCCCCTGAACTTCAGGAAGTCGATAAAAGGAAATATCCTCTGAAAGAATTGATAGCCCGAGGGCACCCATCCCAGAGCAATTGAGGGGAAGAATCCGTACTGTCTCCCCGGCTGGAAGTTTTCTGACCCGGTATATCCAAAGTTGAAATCGACCATGTATGTATCCTTGAAACCATAGGTCAATCGGCTGGAAACCCCCTGGTATCGCAATGGGATAGCAGTGAGGTTATTGGTGGATTCGCTCGCTCGTTTCTCATCGCTGAGATAATAATAGACCAGTCCTGAAACCCGATGATCTTCGCTGAATAGACGTTCATAGTTTAATGTCGATTCAAAATGGTATTTCCGGTATTGATCTGTTGAGCGTCCATAAGAAATTGCCCCCTCGGATACTCTTTGAACGGTAATAAGTTTTCCATCCTTATCGCGTCCGATCGCCTGGAACAAGGGAGGATTTAACAATCTCGCTTCCGAAAAATAGCTGTTGATATCATAGGATCCCTGCGCTCTCAACGACAACCCGTCGGTTATCATCGACAGATTTTGATTCAGCGACAGGGTGTATTTTCCTTTAAACGCTTGGTTAAGTCTTCTACCCATATAATTGATTTGTACGATGGGTGAAGTGAGGGAACCGGTACCCGAGGCAGGATATTGTCCGTTTGAATACATCTTCGGAAGAAGCAGCGGATTCAAATTCGATTGGGCATACCAGATATAATTTGTGCTGGCAACTCCAGGATCATTTTGTTGGGAGAGAAATCCGTCCGCTCCAAAATAGAGGGTGGTGGAGGGAGAGAGTTCCAAATCTAAATTGGTCCTGAAAGAGTAGGTATTGTATCCTACATTGGCGGCATAGGGACTGTTTTTATCCACATTATATGCTGCCGCTTCATTGCTCATCCCCAGACTTATAAAATATTTGGCTACTTGGGCGCCACCTCTTGCGCTCACATAATAGGATTGCCTGAAGCCGGTATTTTTCAATATCTCTTCTTGCCAATTCACATCGGGATACAGATCGGGGTCCGATCCGTCGCGGATGATATCCAACTCCACACCCGTATAGATGGGCGATTCATTTCTGACCGCGCGGGCTTCGTTTGCAAGCAGGGCATAGTCATAGGCCCTCAAATAATTCGGGGTACGCCTGAGCGAGGAAATTTGATAGTTTACCCTGCCCGTGACAGATAATTTCCCCGGCTGTCCTCTTTTGGTTGTGACCAGCACAACCCCATTGGCACCTCGCACACCATAAACGGCTGTTGCCGAAGCATCTTTCAGTACGGAGAAGCTCTCAATGTCCGACGGGTCAATTGCGTTTATATCACCTTCCAGTCCGTCGATAAGTACCAAAGCGCTCGAGTTGGCACCGAACGTACCGATACCGCGCACCCAAAATTCAGAGATGTTCCTCCCCGGCTCACCGCTCGTTTGCATGGATATGACACCGGGTACACGGCCTCCAAGCAAATTGCTTATGGAGGATGCCGGCGTTTGCAGCTCCTTCACATCGATGCTGGTTACGGCTGCCACCGAAGAGATTTTCCGTTGTGTTCCCAATCCCGTCACAATCACTTCATCCAGGGCTTGAGCAGTCTCTTTAAATTTAATGACAAGATCTTTCTTCTCTGCGGTCACTAAATATTCAACCTGTTCATAACCGACGAAAGAGAAGATAAGCACGTCGTTCCGATTCACCTTGATGCTGAACTCTCCCTCGGTATTGGTTGTGGTTCCCACACTGATTTTATCCCTGATATAAACCGTGACTCCGGGCAATGGGGTATCCAAGTCGTCATAAACAATTCCTTCAATGACAAATGTCTTGCTATCCTGTCTGCTCTGCCCATATGATGAGCCGAATAAGATGGATAGAATTAATAAAATATATATTTTGTGTTTCATTATACTGATAATATATTAATGATTTAGCAAGGAGAATTATTTAATTGATGGAAAGCTTACGGAGCCGTCTGTTGCCGTTATCTCCCACATATACTGTACCGTCCTTGCTGATACCGATTCCTGTGGGTTTGTTGAACAACGCCTCATCTTTCGTCCCATCCTTAAAGCCGGCAGTTTGGGGAAATCCCAGTACTGTTTCCACCATTTTTTCGGGCGTGATCCTGCGGATGCAGTGGTTCATCTTATCGGCTACATAGATATTTCCATCCGCGTCGCACATGATCTGGTTTGGCTGATTAAATTGAGCGGTTTCCAGCGGTCCATCCCTGAATCCTCCGCCGGTGGGTCCACTGAGTTTTTTAAAGGTCTCATCGGGATTGGTAACATCTATGCTGCATATGCTGTTGGCGCACACTCCCCCATTGCTATGGAAAGACATGTAAAGGATATTCGGCTCAAGCGGATTGAAGGTCAATCCAAAATTGTCTCCCTCCACTGTCTTATATACCAGTTCCACTTCGTACGATTTGGGATCGATCTTGATGATATCTCCATAATAGTAGCGGCAGTAAATATAGCCATCCTCGGGATTGAACGCCAAGGCATGCTTATATCCGTTGGCAGGTTTATTCGGATAACTATCGGGAAATTTAAGTTCCCGTTTTCGAGGTCCCCAGAACTCTTTGGGGTCCAACGTGTAGATAGATCCCACGGTGGCTTCCGTCGGGAAAGTAATTATTCCGGTTTCGGGATCCGCCACCGGGACGTTGCCAATCAACCCCTTTTCGATGGTTATCAGCTCGTTTGCCTCCTGATCTACCCTGGAGACGGCGTGATAATCTGTGTTCCCTTGATCGTCCATATAACGGCACATCACGAAGATATTATCCTCCTCATCCACACAAACATAACGGGGGCTTAATTTGGCGGTGGTTAAATCGCCATCCTGATAGCCGCTTTCTCCGGTTCCGGCAATCGTGGTGACCGTAACGGATGCGAAATATCTGAACGTCTTGTCGTAGACCACCGAATCATTCCCTACGACAACTGAAATCGTGCAGGTATCTCCCGGTAGTCGGGGTGCCTGCACATAGATACGGGAGCCGGTAGAGCCAATTACAGGTGCTCTTTTCTGATTGAACCAGACCCTTATTTGTGTGGGATCGGTACCAAAATTTTTTCCTTCCAACATCACTTTTTCCTGATACCAGCCTGAATCCGGATAGAATCCCATAAGCTCTATCGGCTTCTTGGGATCATATTCTCCACCCGGTTTTTTGTTGTCATCTTTTTCTCCACATGAAAAAATAACCAGCATGCAGGTGAACAAGATGATCCATCTGTTTTTAAAAAGATGTGTGATTAATTTGTAGTTGTCCATACTTCCATTTTTTAATTAATTTAATTAAAGAGTTATAATAATTATTTACTCACAGTCGTAGACTAATGGCACTTTCTCCCTTGCCCTCACATCAAAAATAAGGAGATAATAATTATCTTCCTAAATCACAACCATATAAGAGAATTACCTTGCCAAGATAATATACAATTTATCTAGAAAAAGATGCGATAATAATCTTTTTTGGCAAAAATAGAATAAAAATAGTGAAAAACCTATTATTCCTCAAAAAAAAACCCACTCGATTTTTGAATAAACAGATTGAGAGCGGTTTTGCCCAACGACCTTTCCCGGTGCCGGATAATTGAAAGCGGTATCGTCAAGAAAAAGTAACCAATCGGTTGACTCTCCTTTTTCGGAAGAGATAAATGTGAAACGTCAACTGTTGGGTTATTTTTGGAAAATGCGGATATAATCTACGAACATTCTATTTTTTGTCCCTTCGAAAGTGCCATAACCCCCTTCAGGTATATCGCCGGCCCACCCCTTATCTTCTATTTCGGTACTTAATATCACATACTCCGGCACATGAGAAATTGCCTTCGTCGTGCTCCAGCTTTTTTCTCCATCTATGTAAAATGTGTATTCTTCAGGAGTCCACAGTAAACCATAAGTATGGTATCCTTCCAGTTTTCCGTTCATCAATTCGCCGCTTCCAACTGATTTATGAAATTCACCATAGCCATTCCAATGGAGATTATGGCATCCATAGCGGCCGTTTTGCGGAACAAATTCCATAATATCGATTTCAACACCGGTTTCTTTTGGATTATCAACTGCAGTAATAGCGCCCTTAAAGTTATTATACATAATCCAGAATGCTCCCCATGAGCCCATCTCGATATCAAATTTAATCCGTGCTTCATAATAACCGAAAGTGAAAAGCTCTTTTGTTTCAATCATTCCCGCATGATGTACGGTATCGCTACCAGTCACTTCGCTCCAGTTACGGATCTCCAACTCACCGTTTTCATTTACGAGACATGCCTCTTTGATATTTACGGCACTTCTGCGTTTACCCAAGTTGTGAAAACCCCATACTGCTGTATCGAGCCTATTGTTATTGAACTCGTCCTGGAAGACCAGTTTATAATCGGGAAGATCAATATCAGGCCTGATTTCCTGCTTATTTACTTCACAACCCATAAGCAAAATAATGAACGGAAAAAGATAAAAAGATAATTGATTCATATTATTAAAGATTAAAGAAATGACTCTATAAGAAATTCCCGATAAAGATAGTAATTTATACAACAATAAA
>JAAYFR010000144.1 GCA_012728155.1 Bacteroidales bacterium
ATAGAGATCAGGGCGCATATTCACCACTGCCCCCATCAGCAGGCCTCCGGCACTACCACCCATGGCGGCCAGTTTATCGGGGGAGGTGTAGCCATCGTGAATCAACTTCTCACTGCAGGCAATAAAATCGATAAAAGTGTTCTTCTTATTCAACAGTTTTCCCTCTTCATACCACTGCTCACCCAGGTCACTCCCTCCACGGATCTGGGCAATCGCATAGACAAAACCCCGGTCGATAAGGCTGTACATGCTCGCACTGAAATAGACATCGGAACTTATTCCATAGCTTCCGTATGAATAGAGCAGTGCCGGATTGGTGCCGTCTCTCTTCAATCCTTTTTTGTAGACGATGGCCATGGGTACCTCCACTCCGTCGGGAGCAGTCGCCCAAAGACGCTCTACCTTATAGTCGTCAGGGTTGAATCCGGAAGGCACTTCCTGCTCTTTCAATTTCTCGCTCTCTTTGGTTTCGATATTATATTCATACAAGGTTGTAGGACGATTGAGCGAAGTGTATGTGTAGCGGAAAGTATTTGCATCATATTCGGGATTGCCGCCGAGTGATGCCGTATAGACCGGCTCGGGAAAAGCAATCGTCTCTGTCTCACCCTCTCCGGATACCGGCTTGACCTGAATTTCGGCCAGTCCGTTTTTTCTTAATTCCAACAGCAGATACTCTTTCACTATGTCGATCGATTCAATACGCACCTTATTGTCATGAGGCACAAACAGTTTCCAGGTGGTGCGATCTTCGTAACCAGTGAGTGGCATTTCGTAGATCAACCCGTTGAGGTTCTCCTTGTCTTTATAGCGCACAAAGAATTTATCCTTATGCGGGTAAACGCTGTACTCCACATCCTGTACCCGGGGAAGAAAAATCTTGAACGGATCGGCAGGCCTATCGGCAGAGATATACCTCTCTTCCGAAGTGGTGGAGCTGGCGCTGGCTATAAAAATATATTCTCTTGTCTTGTTGCCATAGACATAGGTGCCAAAACGGGCGTCCCTCTCTTCATAAACCAATTCTCCTGCTGATGCATCCAGCGTTTGCCTGTATATTTTGGATGAACGCAACGTCTGGTCGATCAGGCTGTAGAACAACGTCTTGTTGTCGTTGGCCCATGCCACTGAAGCTACACCATCCATTGAAAAACCTATATTCTCCCCCGAAGCAAGATCTTTTACTTTCATCGTAAATTCGGCATACGAACCGGTTTCGTTATAGAAATAGGCTGCCTTGCTATTATCGGGACTGATGGAATAGCCCCTGAAAATAAATGCCGTTTTCCCCTCAGCCATCGCGTTCACATCGAAGATAACCTCTTCAGGCGAATCCATCGACCCTTTTCGGCGACAGTAGGTCCGGTATTGTTTCCCCTTCTCCGTACGGCTGTAATAGTAATAACCATCCTTCAGTGACGGATAACTCTCATCATCTTCTTTGATACGGCCGACGATCTCATCAAAAATAGTCTGCTGCAGCACTTTGGTGGAAGCCATTACACTGTCGGTATAGCCGTTTTCGGCATTGAGATACTCAATTACTTTGGGATTGGTCTTATCTTTCAACCAATAATAGTTGTCGATACGCTCTTGCCCGAAGTTGACAAAGCTGTCGGGAATCATTTCCGCTACCGGAGGAGCGGGAAAATCGGATTGCTTTAAAATCTTCACCTCTTCATTTTTAGGATTACAGGATGTGATCATAAGCACAATGGCACTCATGACCCATATACTACTACGTCTCATGCGATAATTTTATTTCTTATTTTTCAATCGTCCGATTTGGCGGGTCATTCCATTTATCATCACGACGCTTCAATCGGGTTCGTAAGACAAAAGTACATGATTTTTTTTGAAAACAACACGAACCCAGAAAATTGCTGTAGCCATACATAGGGTAAATCTGATTTTCTTATAAAAAAATATTGAACATTCTATTTATCCTTTTGTTATAGAGTAGCGATTCTACCCATCTTAAGGATGCAATAGCCACCTATAGATAGAGCATTATGATCCGAATGAAACGTATATATGAGCAATTGGGCGATAATGACGGTTATCGTATATTGATAGATCGGCTATGGCCACGAGGCCTGTCCAAAGAAAACGCCCATGTGGATCTTTGGTTAAAAGAGATTGCCCCATCCACAGAATTAAGGAAGTGGTTCCAGCATGATCCCGAAAAGTGGAAGGAATTCGGTGAACGATACCGGAAAGAGCTTTCCGAAGAGATGGAGCTGCTCAGACAAATAAAGGAGCTCGAGAAGGAGCATGGAGAGGTAACGCTGCTCTATGCGGGAAAAGATGAAGCGCATACCCACGCATTGGTATTAATGAGAATGTTACATAAAAAATCATAATAAACAGTGAAAAAACTCCCCCTACATTGGAAGATAGTGATAGGAATGGTGCTCGGCATCTTATTTGGTATAGTAGTCAGTAATTTTAGTTGGGGAAGAGAGTTTGTCAGCGACTGGATCGCACCTTTCGGCACAATTTTCATCCGGTTACTCAAATTAATTGCAATACCCTTAATTTTCACCTCATTAGTAAAAGGGATATCCGACCTGAAAGAGATATCCAAATTCCGGAATATTGGAGTCCGTACGATCATTCTATATATCAGCACCACAGTGATAGCCATCGTGGTAGGATTTCTTTTGGTCAATACGTTAAAACCGGGAGTAGGTATTTCACAGGAGACTATTGACCTGTTGACTGCAACATACGCCGGTGATGCATCCATCACCTCCAATATAGAGAAAGCGGAACAGCAGGATAGTGGCCCATTGACTTTTCTGATCGACCTGGTCCCCGAAAATATTTTTATCGCTTTCGGCAATAACAGCTTGATGTTACAGGTAATCTTTTTCTCCATTATCTTCGGTATCAGCATGTTGTTGATCGACCCGGGAAGTGCACAGCCGGTCGCCAAACTGATCACCGGACTAAACGAAATAGTGCTGAAAATGGTCGACCTATTCATGCAGATAGCCCCTTTTGCCGTATTTGCCCTTCTGGCACAAATCGTCGTCAGTTCCGACAATATAGAGATACTCCAAAGGTTGCTTTTCTATGGCGCCACAGTCGTTTTAGGGTTAATATTGATACTCTGCTTCTATCTTTTAGTCGTTTACTTTTATACCGGAAAGAGTCCCCGTTGGTTTATCCAGGGAATTGCTCCTGCCCAACTCCTCGCCTTCTCCACCAGTTCGAGTGCCGCCACATTGCCGGTGACGATGGAGCGGGTCACGGATCACCTTGGAGTGGACAATGAGGTGTCGAGTTTTGTGTTACCGGTAGGCGCTACCGTCAATATGGACGGTACCAGCCTTTATCAGGCGGTAGCGGCCGTCTTCATTGCCCAAGCGCTTCATTTTCCATTAGATTTCCTGGATCAGTTGACCATTATTCTGACTGCCTTGTTGGCCTCTATCGGTGCGGCGGCCGTTCCCGGTGCCGGAATGATCATGCTGGTAATTGTGCTGGAATCGATCGGTTTCCCTGCCGACAAGTTGGCGATCGGTCTTGCATTGATCTTTGCTATCGACCGTCCACTCGATATGTGCCGCACGGTAATCAATATCACCGGTGATGCGATGGTATCGGTGGTAGTAGCCAAATCGCTTGGCAAGCTACATCCCACAAACCAAATCCTAAATCCTAAATCTCAAACCTAACATCCTGCATCCTGCATCTTTACAAAATAAAATATACCTCTGAAAAATATCCGACTCTCCTTCGTCGATAAAGGAACGATTGAAGTTACCGTGAGTGCATCGGGAAAAGTGACTGAT
>JAAYFR010000145.1 GCA_012728155.1 Bacteroidales bacterium
ATTGGGTATTTTTCTCCGCTGCGGATAATGCTTCGCTATGTGCTTTGTTTTTATCCGCTATCAACACCTCTTTCTCTAAATAGAGCTTTTGCAGCTTCTCCTTATCTTTTTCTAATGTTTCTTGAAGCTTGACGAATTCTTTTTCTTCTTTTGAAAGTTCTGTTGGCTGTTGCGCCCAAGCAGAAGTGACAGAAACTGCCATGAAAAGGAAGGCAGCAAAAATAAATTTTCTCATAATTGTCTAATTTGTAAATGCTTTAAAAAATAAAATTGTTCCTATATTGAGATAAACAACGCAGGGAGGGAATATGTTCTCTCAGCTATGTTTTTAGGGTAGGTTTATTAAAATGAGGCGGATCTTTAAAAAAAAGATGAAAAATATATATAACTTTGCACCTATCTGAGTGCTTTGACTGAATATAATTCGGAATTAAACTCCGTATGAAACAAGTATGCACCATATTGCGCCCAAGTTCATGCATCGCTTTCTAATCGATGGAGTCGAATATCGTGCGTGCACTTAAGTTGCTCACCTACTCGCTATGGCAAAGTCCACACAAGTTGATTTTGTTCAATGAGCGGAACGAAAATATTTTATACACTAACAAAAAAATAATCGAATGAAACGAATAACCTTTTTTGCCGCAATTTTGAGTGCTGCGCTTGTGAGCGTACCGTTATTTGGGCAATATACCCAAAAAGAGTTCGATCTGGATCTCTGGCCAAACGGCCTGCCGAATACGAATGGTATCGACCATTTGCCCTTTGATGACAATGTAAATAATTACAAACCTTCACTACGGGTCTTCTTGCCTAAGGAGGAGCTCTCCACCGGACGGGCGCTTATAGCTTGTCCCGGCGGGGCTTATCATGGATTGGCATATAACCATGAGGGATACGATTGGGCTCCATTTTTTAATAAGCTGGGGATAGCTTATATGGTGCTGAAATACCGTATGCCCAAAGGGGTGAAAGAGGTGCCGTTTTCGGATGCCGAAGAGGCGATCAGGGTCGTGAAGGAGATGTCGGAAGAATGGGGCATTCACCCGGATGAGATCGGGATAATGGGCTCCTCGGCCGGAGGACATTTGGCCTCCACCATCGCCACCCATGCAAAACCCGGTTTGCGGCCTGCATTCCAGGTCCTATTCTATCCGGTAATTACGATGGATAAGAGCTTTACACATATGGGTTCACATGATAATTTACTGGGGAAGGATGCTTCGCCGGAGCTGGAAGAGTTGTACTCCAACGAAAAGCAGGTGACCCCCGAAACGCCGAGAGCCTTTATCGTTTTTTCCGACGACGATACGGGGGTGACACCGATCAATGGCGCCTCCTATTATCTGGCATTGAAAAAAAATAAGGTGCCGGCCTCTTTCTATATTTATCCTTCCGGAGGGCATGGTTGGGGATTTAGGGAAGATTTTAAATATAATAAGGAGATGTTGCAAAATCTCACTTCCTGGATTTTGAGCTTTTAATGATATAGTATCTTTGTCAGGTACTTTGTTTCCCCATATTTTGGCAATTATAAATCACCAGTAGTTTAAATAAAAAAGAGTCTTCATCTTTGTATAAACTCGATACTGATCTTTATAAAGTCCAAGGGAAGGCAATAAACAATTTTGATCGATTGCTTCCTGATGTTTAGCCGTCAAATACATGAAGCCGCTGCTCATCGGGATATAGGTGATGTCGATCGACCAGACCTGCCCGGGGCGCTCGACCGCCAAACCGCGCAACAAGTAGGGATGTATATACTTTGCCATTCCCACCTTGCTCAGGTTCCGTTTAGGATAGCGGGCATGGATCCGTGCCTTGCGCATCAGCCGCCTGACCCGTTTGTGGTTTACCAGATACCCCAACGACAGTAAATAATCCTGCATCTGCAGCACCCCGTGGGTGGGCTGGTCGACATGCCGTTTATCCATCTCTTTCATTATCTCCAAATTTTCTGCGCTCTCCTCGACGGGAGTGTAATAGAGTCCCGATTTGCTGATGTTCAAAAGACGGCATTGTGTCCCAAGGCTCAATGCATCATCCTTTTTTGACACCAGTTCTCGCAAGGAGGCTACTCCAAGCCCAATTGCTTCGATTTTTTTTTTAGCCAGTCGCGCTGCATCTCCAACTCCCCGATCTTGGCATAGAGCTCCCGACGCTCCTTCTCAAAATCTTCCGCGCTGGGTGCCGGATC
>JAAYFR010000146.1 GCA_012728155.1 Bacteroidales bacterium
CTCCAAGACCATTGAGGAGAATGCCGACATGCAAGCATTCACCTTGTATAATATGGATGTGCGAAAAATTAGAGAGTGATTTTCCGCATCAAATATATAGATATAATCAATGTATAATAAGTTTGAATAAATAAAATCTTTTTCTTACCTTTGTACTGAGGATAAGGAAAGAGAGAATTATAACATGCTACAATCCTATCAGGGAATTTGGCGAATAAATGACTATTTTGTAAATTTGTAACAGTATTACAGACTGCATAATTAAAATAAAAATTAATATGAAAACAGTAGATTATTTAGGATTGGATCCTAAAAGTACAGAAAAGACAGTAGATGGCTTGCAGAAATTATTGGCCAGCCTACAAGTTTACTACACCAACCTCCGTGGCTACCACTGGAACGTGACCGGAGTGGATTTTTTTGGTGCACATGCAAAATACGAAGAGTATTACGATGACACCGCCGAAAAGGTGGATGAAGTGGCAGAGCGCATCCTGATGCTGAGTGGTACTCCCCAGCACAACTTCAGCGAATACTTGAAAGTATCGGCTGTAAAGGAGAGCGGAGTAGTGACAAAGACGAAGGAAATTGTGAAAGAGATCCTCGACGCATTGAAGGTGTTGATCGCATTAGAGCGTGAACTATTAGCGAATGCTTCGGAAGCGAACGATGAAGGTACGGTAGCATTGATGAGCGACTATATTTCGGAACAGGAGAAAGCTGTCTGGATGCTGACTGCATACCTTTCGTAAGAGATTGACATAATATTAAAAAAGGGTGAATCACATATAGATGGGGTTTACCCTTTTTTTATTGGCCAATGATCGACAAAAAGCTTTTACGGTAAGTTTCCCCCATTGGGATCTGTTTCTCACCGATAAGGATACGTTTTTTATTGATGCTTGTGATCTTACTCTTCTGGATGATATAGGAGCGGTGGACGCGCATAAACCGTTCCCGGGGAAGATCCTCCTCCAATGATTTGAGGCTGATCAATGAAAGAACAGGTTTTGGGTTGCCTTCCAGATATATTTTCACATAATCTTTCAATCCTTCGATATAAAGAATATCATCAAACAGGATATGCAGCAGCTTATAATCGGATTTCACAAAAATCCCCAAATTTTCTCGTGCTGTCTCAACAACCGGTTTCTTATCGGTCATCTCAAACCAGGTCAACGCTTTTTTCGCTGCGGTGAGGAAATCGGCAAACGAAAAAGGTTTTAGAAGATAATCTAAGGCGCTCACCTTATATCCTTCCAAGGCGTAGTCACTGAAAGCGGTAGTAAAGATGATCTTGGTAGAGTCGCTGATGAGGCGTGCAAACTCCATCCCGTTCACCTCAGGCATCTGGATATCGAGGAAGATAAGATCCACCTTCTCGTCTGCCATATGTTTCATTGCCGACAGTGCGTTGCTGTACTTTCCGGTCAGTTTCAGGAAAGGGGCTTTCTGTACATACGACTCCAGAAGTGATAGTGCCAACGGCTCATCATCCACGATCCAACAATTGAGTATCATTTTTTCTTTTTGTATCGATCAAAAGAATGGTAATATAGAATTCACCTTCAATGGTAGTATCCCATTGATAACTGTCGGGATAAAGCAGTTCCAGTTTCTTTTTCACCAATTCGAGACCGATACCGCTTCCACTTTTGTCGGATTCCGATTTCGGAAAATAACTGTTCTTGGAGATAAACTCCACCTTTCCTTCGGGATGTTCGATAAGAGAGATATCGATTAAAGAGGGCTTCTCCCCGCTAATACCATGTTTGAACGCATTTTCAATCAAAGATATAAAAATTAATGGAGAGATGAGTGTATTTCCCGATTCGGAATAGGAGAAATTGGTTGTCAGCTTCACATTTTCCGGCAAACGTATCCGCATCAATTCGATATAATTGCGCATAAACGTCGCTTCCTGACGAAGTGGAACGAAGGTCTGGTTATTTTCATAAAGCAGGTGTCGCAACATTTTACTCAGGTCCATCACCGCTTGCTGTGCCTTTGGGGGATCGAACTCAATCAGCGCATAGATATTGTTCAGCGTATTCAGCAGGAAATGGGGATTGATCTGGTTTTTCAGATTTTGCAGTTCCGCCTCCGATTTTGCTTTGGCCAGCTCTTTGCGTTCATTATCCACTTCAAACCAGCGTACGGTCATTTTCAATGCCACACTCAACCCGGTCATTAAAAAGAGCGAGGTGGAATTGCGTACAATAAAGAGGAGGTGAATATTGTTCGCGCCCTGTCTCATAAAACGCCTTCTCGGCCTCAGCTCCGGGATAAGTGTCTCGATCAATCCCCGTCCGTAATGCATCAGGAATGCTGTCACCACGATAAGTAACAAGTTATAGAAGATAAACTCTTTGAGTTTACCCTTATACAAGAGCTTGTTGATCAACAGAAAATAATTGAAGTAAAAGACCAGCATAAATCCCAACATCTCCGGGAGTGAACGCATAAACGACAGCCAGTTAAAGATGCGTTCGGAATCCATAAAAAAGGAGGGGAGGATAAAAATTATCCCCCACAATAGGATATGCATCGGCACATTATGCCGTTTCCCCTTGTGTCTCGATTGTAACAGTTGATCCATATCCTATAAAGACTAGCTAAGATAAATGCTGTTGATTGCATTAAAATGAATCTCCGGGGCCTCTGCCCGGACCACCTAAGCCACCCGGTCCACCCGGTCCTCTTCCGGGGCCACCCATTCCGCCTCTCTGGGGCTCCATATCTTCACGTGTGGCACCCCCTTTAAAGATATTGAACCGATATATGAAATGCACCATGAAATAGCTGGTAAGTGTATTGGTCGTTGTATCACGTATATAGTTGGAGGTGACGCTTCTACTGATATTGCTGCGCTGTTGCAGGATATCATATATCTTAAAACGTATAGTACCGTTCTTTTGTTTAAACAACGTCTTCTGGAGGGAAGCATTCCACAACCATTCGTTTTGTTCAAATCCGTCGGCATACCCCGAGTTGGTTGAATAATTGATATCGCTCTCCAATGTCAAATTCCATGGCAGATAGATTGCGGTGGTAGCACTTCCGCCATAGTTGAAATATTGCTGGTCGATTTGGCCTTCAAGGCTATTGGTCACATTGTTGAAATTGACATTTCCGCGGAGGGAGAAGTCGAAGAGGTCTGAGCGATAGTTCAAACCGAGTGCTTCCATCAATGAGATCTGTCGATTGCTATTTTTGTTGTCAGCGGTAAATTCTTTCGACTCCGTATCTCCGCTAATCGACTTGGAGTATCCATATGCCTGGTTATACCTTGCAAACGACATCGAGAAAATGGAGAACTTGACATTGCGCAACGGCACGTTAAACATCACACGACCATCGGCATTCCAGTTACCCGAAACGTTCCGGTAAGTAGCCTCCTTACGTCCTGTAGTCACATCGGTAATGGTGGCCGAAACAATATCGTTGGTGAGGTAGCTTGCATTCAGGAACGCCCCCATTGAGCTGGCCTTTTCGGGATTCGACTGTTGATAACGTAGGTTGAACCGATGTTGAAAGGAGGGTTTCAGGTCGGGATTCCCATAACGAATATTCAGCGGGTCGGAAATGTCAACTACCGGTGAAAGTTGTGTTACCGAAGGTTGGTCTGTATTTCCCCAATAGCGCAGACGGAGATTTTGCGTACGGCTCCAGCGATAGTTGAGTTGCGCCATGGGAGCAAAATTAAGCACGTTTTGTTTGGTGTCGTCTTCTAAATTATCGCCTCTATAGGTTTTGCTCTGTGAGGTGGATGGCTCCATCGAAACGCCGAACAAATAGTCGTAATTTTCCCTGACCGCCTTAAAATTCAACTCAACCTTCTGATTCACAAAGATATTTTCGAGTCGTTTGCTATAGGCTGTATCCAATACAGTATAATTTCCCGACTCATCTCGGGTACGGGTATCCTTGTCTGATTCCGACAGGTTCTGGTTGTACTCATACGCCAGTTGTACAAAGTTATTGGTTCCTACTGGTTCCACATAGGAGAGGTATGCCCTCCAGGAGGTGTTGTCGCTGGTATTTGTGAAGCGCTGATCGATAAGGTCATCGGGGCGTGTTCCATTATAGAAGGTGCTTGAGAGGCTGGTTCCCGAATTTTCCGATTCCCCCCGGTTGGCACGTATTTGGGCACTCAACACCCTACCCTCTTTTCCCAGCTTACGGCTTATATCGATATTGCCACCGTAATTGGTACCATCACCTTTAGAGAAATATTTTGAATCGCCATGGTTGATGGTATCGCCCGACAGTTCGTTGCGAGTGTGAAAATTGCCGATCTCATCGCGGTCGTTGTTATACAATGAGAGATTAGGCCGGAAAATGATGGTGGTGGCTTCATCCGGATTCCATTCCATCCGAAGGTCCATATTAAAATTCCGGCTTTTGTTGTTCGACCGGTTGATTTCACTCTCGAGGGTATTCCCGGCACTGAGGATATTTTGGGTAAAGACATCCGACTGCACGTCGGTATCGGTGGATCCGTAACGCACATTTCCTCCGATCTTGAATTTCGAAGAGAGCTGCGTACTGAAGTTACCCCCCATATTCAAGGAGGTAGAGATACCATCTCTTCCTCCAAACATACGACCGCGACCACCACGTCCTCCCATATTGCCGAACATGGCACCCGCCAAATCGGAAAATCCCGCATTATTGGTATTGTTGATACCACCCAGAAAGGTATATTGATCTTTATCTTTCATATAGTTGGCCATACCATTGGCTTCATATCGATCTTGACTGCCATATCCGGCAAAAGCATTGCCAAACAGTCCCTCCTTCATGCCGGGACGCACCAGCAGGTTGATGACATTCTCCTCTTCACCGTCGTCAAATCCTGTCATTTGTGCCATCTCTGTACGTCTTTCGAGCACCTGCAGCTTCTCCACCATTTTGGCAGGAAGATTTTTGGAAGCCACCTTAGGGTCGTCACTGAAAAACTCTTCACCGTCGACCAATATTTTGTTGATCTGCTTACCATTCACAGTGATTTTCCCTTCGCTATCGATCTCCACCCCGGGCATCTTCTTCAACAGATCCTCCACCACCGCACTTTCGGTCACCTTATAAGAATCGGCATTATACTCCAAGGTATCGCCTTTCACCACAATTTCAGCCGCTTTAGCAGTGACGATAGTCTCCGAAAGCAATATATTATTGTTTTCCATCACTATATCCCCTAACTGCACACGTGGTTGAGACGAGGTTACCTGCACATCTTTAAATATATCATTATATCCGATATAAGAGATATGCACAATATAGGATCCGTTTCTTACCGGTATATTGAATGCTCCTTTATCGTCGGAGGCCATACCGGAGACAAAACTGCTGTCCGCTTGTTGGAGGATACGTATATTGGCCATCGGGACAGGCTCTTTTGATTCTTTCTCTATCAATTTCCCTGAGATAGCGCTATTTATCTGTGCCTGCGCCATGAGTAAAAATGCAGGAAACAGGACAACCATAACCAAAAAACAAATCTTTTTCATACGATTATTATATTTTTTTCTGTAGGTGTATGAGAAAAGAAACATACACTTAGAGACGAGAAATGGTTCACATCTCTCCATATACACTAATTCGCAACAAAAATAGTACAGCTGTCAGGTATCTACAAAAGAAATAGATAAACTCTCCTATTTTATCGACCAATAGAGGCTTTAATGTGACTAAGCCGTAGTGCGAAATAAAAGAAAATAGTCATTTTCCTTTCATATTCACAAATTATTTATACTTTTGCTCACAAGTCTATCGTTATATAAGAGATCTACGCAGATTACGTAAAAATTATTATGACCATTTGATCATGCTGAAAACATTAAAAAGTGAAGATTGGGTCTCCACGCTTATGGGTGGGTTTATCCTTGTGCTGGTGATTTTTTTACCGGGTGTGATGAAGAATCACCTCTACATGTCGTTAGTGGTAGCTCTATTGGCTTATCTGGGTTATTTATTTATGGGCAACAAAGACAAAGGAGGGTTTATACTTTCGTTTATTGTTGTTTATGCACTTGCCTGGTTAGCCGAACATATTGCTGCTCTCACTCCGATCAAGGCAATTGGTCTGGAGTCGGTATTTTTCGCTGTACTCATCGGCCTGTTGATCCGCAATACGGTTGGCTTACCCAAATGGCTGGCTCCTGCCGTCAAGAGTGAATATTTCATCAAGGCGGGGTTGGTAATACTGGGGAGTTCCATCCTTTTCAACGAGATCATGCGTGCCGGCGCATTGGGTATGATACAGGGTGTTATTGTGGTGCTCTCCGTTTGGTATTTCAGCTTCTGGCTCTCTACCAAGGCATTCAAGATAGATCCGGAGATGTCGATGTTGTTATCGAGTGCTGTATCTATTTGCGGCGTTTCGGCGGCGATTGCCACGAGTGGTGCCATTAAAGGTGATCCCAAGAAACTCTCATTTGTGATATCATTGGTACTTATTGTTGCGATACCGATGATGTATTTGCTACCCTATCTTGCCAAATGGATGGGTTTAAGCGAGGCGATCGCCGGTGCCTGGATGGGGGGTACTATCGACACGACGGCTGCCGTGGTTGCTGCGGGGAAATTTATCGGTGAGACAGCAGAGCAGTATAGTGTGATCATCAAATCGGCACAGAACGTGTTGTTGGGGATTGCCGCATTTGCCATCTCCATCTATTGGTCGTACAAAGGTACCAATAGTGATATCCGTCCTTCGGGTAGTGTGCTCTGGGAGCGGTTCCCAAAATTTGTCCTCGGCTTTTTGGTGGCATCATTGGTCTTTAGTTTTGCCTTCGACGCCGAAACCGGGAAAGAGCTGTCGCGGGTGGCAAACAAAGGTACACGCGGACTACTTTTCTCTTTGGCCTTCGTTTGTATCGGGTTAGAGACCGATTTCCGCTATATCTTCAAAAAAGAGAATACCAAATACATCTGGTCGTTCCTTACGGCACAGGGGTTCAATATCGTACTGACCTTGGTGGTAGCCTGGTTGCTGTTCCGTAATTACTGATTACCTCTCTTTCGGCAGTTTTAGCCAGAGGAAGGTGGCTCTTCCGGTAGAGATCTCCGCCCATGAATCGACATGAAATTCGAAGCATGCCGCCGATGCCGTAGGGAGGTTATCGAGGCGTACGCCCAACTCGTTGATCAATTCCGTTACACTGGGGTTATGTCCCACATAGAGGCAACGATTCACCTCGTCGCCTAATTGGGAGATTCTCCGCACTATCCACCGTGAAGGGGCAAAATAGAGATCCCGTTCGGTTCTGATCTCTTCCTGTGGGTAGCCGAGTCTTTGTGCGGCCAATAGAGCGGTATCATATGCTCGTCTTGCGGATGAAGATAGGATCAGGTCGGGGCTGCCCCATTTCGTCAGAATAAAATCCCCCATATCGGAGACATTTTTTTTCCCATATTCAGTAAGGAGGCGGTCATAATCATCTTTGGTCATCGTACCCTGCTCTGCTTTGCCATGACGTAAGAGAACGAGTTGCTTCATATAGTTTTGGCTTATAGGTGGCGCTATAATTATTATTTCGACGCACAAAAATAAATTATATTTTTCGAAATTCGCCATTTTTCTCTATTTTGACCATATTCTCTACATAATTCTCCACAATTATCAAACCTTTATTCCTATTTTTGTGTCACACCATTTTTATAGAGAGAAAACAATAGTCGTATGGAAAAAAAGATAGTGAAGAGAATCGGCATAATTACTGCGGTTATTCTTCTGTTATTGATTGCTGCATTCATTTACCGGACATTCTTCCGTCCGGTCTATTCTGGAAATGGCAACATATTGGCCATCTTGATTTTCGGCTTAATCACCGGCATTATAATTGCGTGGCTTTTGTTTCAACTTTGGCATTTGCGGAAGTTTCAATCGGGTACCGTCACCACTTCTCATACGATTGTAGAGGGGATTAAGCGGGTTTTCAAAATTGTGGTAGCCGAAGGGCAACTCAACGAGATATACAATTATGAAAACACAAAAAAACTGTTGAAGTTCATCCCTTCCACCAAGAAAGCGTTGGTTATTGTACGGGCACAAGTGATGATAGGTTATGATATTAAAAAATGCGTTTGGGAGGTCGATGAAGGGAGCAAAGAGTTCCGGTTGTTAGATTTTCCGGCACCGGAAATCCTTTCCGTCGATTGCGATTTTAATTATTATTATTTCGAAGATGATCTCTTCAATATGATCGGCCGAAAAGACCTCCAACAGCTCCAAGAAGTGGCAAAAGA
>JAAYFR010000147.1 GCA_012728155.1 Bacteroidales bacterium
CGTTTGCCTACAGCTTCCAGTACAGCCACATCATCAGGCGAGAACCTCCCATCGCGGTTTGGAGGAATGTTGAGCAGGAAAGTGGAGTTTCCACCCACAGAGCGTTCATAGATATCGAACACATCGTCGGCACTCCGTACTTTCTGATGCCTGTCGTCGCGGTAAAACCACCCTTCACGAATAGAAGTATCGGTTTCTGCCTGTTGGGAGTGAAGCCATTTTCCCTGATAGAGTTTTTCCCGTGAGCCAAGATCGACATCGGTCAGGTCTGCAAATTGAGTCGCAGTATGGGGATCTTCGGGATAGGTGATCACATTCCACTCCGTGGATCGGGTTGACCCCGCTTCATTCCCACACCACCGGACATCTTCGCGACCTAAAATAACCGCCTTGGGAGCCAGGGTGCGGATCAACTCCTTCCATGCAGGATAATTATATTTCTGTCCCCCTTTGGTTTTGGGGTGTGCTCCATCCAACCACACCTCGTTTATTTCACCATATTCGGTCAGTATCTCGAAAAGCTGGTTCAGGAAATATTCGTTGTAATCATCCACTTCAAACTCGAATGTGGTTTTGTTTTCAAAGGGACGACCCGGAATTTCGCGCGGAATGGTACGTTTGCTCTGTTCACTCAGGTTACCGTATAATCCATCGGGATGTTCAATTTGATAGAGATCTGCCGGGGAGAGATAAATACCCAGTTTCAATCCATATTTTCGACATGACTCAGAAAGGCTTTTGAGGATATCACCTTTGCCGTCGAGGAAACCGGACGACATGATACCATGGCTGGTGTACCGGCTTCGCCATAGTACAAAGCCATCATGGTGCTTGACGGTGAGGATCACCATCTTCATGCCGGCAGCTTTCATCGCCCGGCACCACTGGTCGGTATCGAGCATTTTCAGGTCAAAGATTGCCGGATCTTCCATCCCATCCCCCCACTCTTTACGGGTAAAAGTATTGGGGCCGAAGTGGACAAAAGCGATAAATTCATTTTCCAAAGCATCCAGTTGATTTGCCGTAGGAACCACGTGGGCTGCTTTTTCAATGATCGCTTCCTCACTCTCTCCCTCTTCTATTTTGATGGTGTTTTGGGGAGTGATGGAACTTTGCGGTTCAGTCTGACATGACAATAGCAGGATGCCGAGCAGGAATAGAATTACTTCTTTCATTATGTACTTGCGAAATTTGAGCTATTTATAGATAGGACCGAAATTTTTGCAAGCCCGGAAGTCGGCCCCTTCCTTCTCCATACCGAAAGCGTTCCATGCCGATGGGCGGAAAATTTCATCCTCTTCCACATTATGCATGCATACCGGAATACGGAGGATCGATGCAAGGGTAATCAGCTCCTGCCCGATATGGCCATAGCTGATCGCGCCGTGGTTGGCTCCCCAGTTATTCATTACCGAATAGACATCTTTGAAGGGCCCTTTTCCTGTAAGACGTGGCGCAAACCAGGTAGTGGGCCATGTTTTATCGGTGCGTTGGTTGATCATGTCGTGTACTTCGGGATCGAGATCTACCGTCCACCCTTCGGCTATCTGCAGTACAGGGCCCAAGCCATCTACCATATTCAGGCGTGACATGGTGACAGGCATACCGCCTCTGGTAAGGAAAGTGGATGAATATCCTCCGCCACGGAAATAGTCACGGTTAGCCGGCGACCAGGTAGTAGCGGCAAGACACTCTTTGGTCTCTTCTTCGGTAATATTCCAGGGTTCTTTCATGGCAGGCCTTCCGTCGAGGTCCATGCGTCCTGTACCGTCGAGCGTGGTGGCTCCCGAATTGATCAGGTGAATAACGCCGTGGGCAGCCAATCCTGTCAGTTCTTTCCCGGTAACACGTTTTACGGCTTCGGGACTCCAGTAGGTACGCACATCCGAGAAAATTTGTGCTTTGTTGGTCATCAAGTGCCCGAACAGCATCACTACTGCGTTCAGAGAGTCGTTTTCAGTGGCAAAAGTATAAGCCTCACGGATACCGTTCCAGTCGAATGAAGTAGTCAGTATGGTTTCACTGAAATCACCGTTGGGCAGGAAGTCGGTCCACTGGCGTTGTCCCTGGAATCCTCCGAAGATGGCATTGTGTCCGATCGCCTCTTCCTTGAATCCCATCTCTTCAAGTTTAGGATTGCCCTGCATCAGGTCGCGGATAATGATGGTCATTTTCACGACAAACTCCCAATCACTGTCTTTCTCTTCGCGGCTCTTCATTTTTTCCGGCCGGTTGACGTCGGCTCCTTCGTTCACTTTGCAATATTTCTCAGTCCAGGCCATTGCCTTTTCGAACTCTTCGTGATCATAAATACCTTCCTGTATCCGACGAAGGATCTCAGTGGAATCGACTGATTCGCTGCGGACACCCAAATATTTCTGAAAGAAATCGGGGTTGACCATGGAGCCGGCAATTCCCATCGAAATAGAGCCGATGGAGAGGTACGACTGCCCCCTCATCGTGGCTACGGCTTGCGCTGCCCGCGCAAAACGCAGGATCTTTTCCGCCACATCGTCGGGAATGGTGTTATCCTGCAGGTCCTGTACATCGTGTCCATAGATCCCGAACGCGGGAAGCCCTTTTTGTGAATGGGATGCCAGCACTGCCGCCAGATACACGGCACCCGGTCGTTCCGTTCCGTTGAAACCCCAGACAGCCTTGGGATAGTAGGGGTTCATATCCATGGTTTCTGAACCGTAGCACCAACTTGATGTCACAGTAATGGTAGAACCTACTCCTTCCCGCTCGAATTTTGCCGCACAAGCGGCACTCTCACCTACCCGTCCGATCGTGCCGTCGGCAATCACGCACTCTACCGGGCTTCCATCTCCATTCTTTAAATTGGCGCTGATTAGTTCTGCCACTGCCTTGGCCAGATTCATCGTCTTCTCCTCAAGACTCTCTCTGACGCCTCCTTGCCGCCCATCGATAGTGGGACGGATTCCGATCTTAGGATAATTCTTCATCTCATTTTTTATTATTTAGTGATTGTATGATAACTTGTGCTAATTGGAAATGAAAAAATTAAAGTGAATCCCGCAATAGGATCTCTGTCCGTAAAAATTCCGGAAAAGCAAATGCCCTTTATACCGACGAAACCAAAGATCTATCCCATAGTAGGATGGAAACTGCCCTATCAACGTATATTAAATCACCTCCTTAAAAGGGTAATTCCGGTCCAGCAACAGTAAGATGTTTTTTGAGAACGATGCAACAGGGAAAAAGTTAATATCTTTCATGGAAACATTTGTAAAATATCCTCCTCGCTCGTTCCCTCCAACTCCTTTTCCATCAAAGATGATGAAACAAACGATAATGAAAATCAAAGTCCGAAAGAAAATGCACAGGACGAAAAATGATAGAGGGATGATCTCTCATCAATAACTCACCTTTCAATACTCATCTTCATTAAAGAAGAAATCCTCTTTACTGGGATAGTCAGGCCAAATATCCTCAATCGATTCAAATATTTCACCCTCTTCCTCAATCTCTTGCAAATTTTCAATCACCTCCAGCGGAGCGCCCGATCGCTGGGCATAATCAATCAATTCATCTTTTGTAGCGGGCCAAGGGGCATCTTCCAATTTGGATGCCAATTCAAGTGTCCAATACATTGATAATATATTTAAATTGTTATTTGTTCATTTTTTTCGCAAATGTATAAAAAGTTTTTATATATCGCCCTGTTCCCAAAATATTTCTTCGGCGGTCTTATTGCTTTCGTATCTTGCAAAGACAAAAAAGTAATCCGAAAGTCGATTCAGAAAAATCAATACCTCCTCTGCCACCGGAAATTGTTCCGCTACACGATAGAGATTCCTCTCTGCTCGACGCGCCACGGTGCGGCATATATGCGCGCGCGCAGCCGCCTCATTCCCTCCGGGCAACACAAACCGGGTGAGCTTCGGCAGGGTGGCATCGATCGTATCAATCTGCCTCTCAAGACGGGATATATCCTTTTCGGAGATGATACTCGCCGGCTTTGCCTCTTTACTTTCCGTTTCTGTTGCCAGATAGGAACCCACGGTAAAGAGCTTGTGCTGGATAAAAAGGAGAAATTTGTGGTGTCCCTCTTCCTTCACTTCACAATTGAGCCAGCCGACAAAACTGTTCAGCTCATCCACCGTGCCGTATGCATCGAGACGGATATGTGTTTTACTCACCCGCATCCCCCCCACCAACGAGGTGCTCCCCTTGTCTCCTGTCTTCGTATATAAAATACTTTTTTTGATCTTTCTTCTGCTCTTTCAGTTTCACACTCACCCTCTCTTCTACCTCCCCGCACCGAATCAGACCAAATAATTGGCCTTGTCAAGATCCGGTCTCAGAAAAACAATCCCCGTATCCTTCAGGTCGAACGTTACGCGGACTCTCACATCATGAACGATTTCATTCCAAAATTGTTTAGCCACTCCTTTTTTTATGGGATGAAGCACCCAAAATGTAGCGTCATGACTCCATTCAGTCAAAGTGTGCATATCGGGAATCTGCTTCCCATCCAGATTAAGAAAAATCGCATCGTACCGCTCACCGTCACAAGCAGATAGTGAAGAGACAACCCCGCATTTCCTCCCTATCTCCCTTTGTAGATGCTTCGCAACGCTCACCTTCTCTTCATCCTGCTCCACACACCTACAACGGATATCTGAAGAAGGTGCCGTAAGAAACAGACTGTTTATGCCAATTCCCGAGTTGATCTCTACTATATTTGTGGGACGAAGATGGTGTATCAGACGAAAGGAGAGATGGTTAAACCTGCCAATCAGATAGGGATCGAGCCCATTTTGAAGCAGGAGCTTGGGGATATCGGAAAAAGCGTAAAAACTATAAGGTGAATAAATGACATTGGCGAGCAGGTCGAAAGCAAAAGGAGAATGTACTCCATACCCTTTGGCCTGTTTTTTTCGTAAGAGCCACCGGAAACGGGCATAAAACTTCTTCTCACAAAAGCGTACAAATCTTGCAAGCCCATCAAAGCCCCGCATAATTCCAACGTTACGATTTTTGTATCAGCACAACCGCATAGGCAGTGATGCCCTCTTCACGACCTACGAAACCCATTCTCTCGGAGGTAGTTGCCTTGATAGAGATAAACTCCTCACCCACCCCCATCACTTCCGCCAGTCTCCGCTGCATGGCAGGGATATGGGGATTGAGCCTGGGCTGCTCGGCACAGATGGTGGCATCGATATTCCCAAGGCTATACCCTTCCTCTTCCAATAGATTCATCGTATGCCGCAGAAGCAGCTTACTATCCACATTGTGCCATGCCGGGGAGCTGTCAGGAAAATGATACCCTATATCTCGCAGATTCGCTGCACCCAAAAGTGCATCACAAATGGCATGGATCAACACATCGGCATCGGAATGTCCCTGCAAACCTTTTTCATACTCCAGCTTGACCCCTCCAATCCAAAGTTCTCTCCCCTCTTGAAGAGGGTGCATGTCGTAACCGAAACCAACCCGTATCTGCATCGGTTTATCGTATTAAATTTCGGATCCCTTCCACATCGAAACCCAGAGAGATACGCAATGTCTGATCCAACGGATTCGACTGGGCCGTCGACAGTAAATAAGCAGCATCTATCTGAAAAATATCACTTCTGAAACCAACGCCAAAAGTAAAATAACGCCGATTACCCTTATACTCGCTCTCGTGGTAGTAACCACTCCTAAGAGAAAAACGATTGTCATAGCGGTATTCTGCACCCAACGACCAGATCACCTCCTGCATCTCCTCTTTGAATCCGCCCGGTGCATCACCAAACGACTTAAAAAGACCTCCAATAGAAGATATACTTTGATATTTATCGATACGGCGCTGCGCTTCCTCATCACTCTCATTTTCAGCGGGCAGCTGCGGAGTAGGCACCAGCAACTTATTGAGATCAAAACTGAGGGAGAGCCTGTTCTTGGGATCCAGCGGATATGCTAAAGAGGCGCCAAGCCGTAAATTTGCCGGAAGAAACATAGAACTATTCCCCCCATCGTAAGAGATTTTCGTGCCAATATTGGAGATATTAAATCCTAATCCAAGCAGCGCTTCTGAACTCCCCATATAAAAATAAGATTCGTTATAACCGGAAATATCGGCGGCGAACGCGTTCCCGGGTGTCGTCTCGTCATCACCAAGGGAGTAATCGGCATGAATATAACGGAGGGTGACCGCACCGGAAAATGTTTCGGTGAGCTTTCTCGAATAGCCCATATCAAATGCAAACTCATGAGGCGATATCGTCTGCCAGAACTCATCACTGGGAGTGCCAAACTCCACATCCCCCAATGAAAAATAACGCACCGAAGCACTGATGGCATTCAGGTTGTCGTTGCCAAACTTCCAGTAACCCGACGAATAGAGCAGGTGAATACCACCCACCAGTTTGCTGAGCCAAGGGGTGTAGGAGAAAGCAACGCCTGCTTCACTCGAAAGAAAAGGATATTTGGCCGCATTCCAGTGTTGGGAATAGAGATCGGGCATGCTGGCCGCTCCTATATCCCCCATTCCTCCACTTCTGGCGTCGGGTGCAATCTGCAATGAAGGCAAAGCAACCGGAATCGGATTATATTCCTGACCGGTGGCGGAGAAATCAACCGTTGCACAAAACATGCAGCACAATATAGCAAGAGTTACTCTGTTCATGTTGTATTGATATGGTAATTGAGTAAATATTATTTGATGTTGAAATCCAACAGCTTCCGCTCTTCAAGATAACCCTGCAGATGATCGTCAATCGCTACCGGACCAATACCTGCCGGTGTACCGGTGAAAATAAGATCACCCATCTTCAGCGTAAAAAACCGACTGATATGGGCAATAATTTTATCCACAGAGTAGATCATATCCTCTGTATTGCCCTGCTGAACCCTTTTATGAGTGATATCGAGCCGGAAATTCAAACGCCGGATATCCAACACTTCACTTTTGGAAATAAAATCCCCGATAGCTGCAGAGCCATCAAACCCTTTGGCTATCTCCCATGGCAAGCCGAGTTCTTTCTGCTTCCTCTGCAAATCACGGGCGGTAAAATCAATACCCACCGTAACTTCATCCCAATAACGATAGGCAAAGCGTTCGGCTATATTTTTCCCCAAACGGTTTATCTTTACCACCAGCTCCGTTTCATAATGGATCTCATCGGAGAAATCGGGATAGAAAAAGGGCTTGCCACCTTTCAACAGAGCAGTCTCCGGCTTCATGAAAATAACCGGCTCCTCACTCTGAAACGTACGTTCCATCTCTTTATTGTGAGACAGGTAGTTCAATCCAACAGCAAAGATTTTCATGCCTGCAAAAAATTATCCGTTCAACCGGTTAAACATCACCGCAAGATGCGCATACAATGAGGTGTTTTGCAAGACAATCCCCTCCGGCACACGTATCCGAAAAGGTGTAAAGTTCCAGATGCCTTTCACACCCCCCCGAATCATATAGTCCGACACCTCCTGCGCCACACCGGGAGGAACGGTGAGAACCCCTATCTCACCCTTTATCTCTCTGTTCCTTTCAGTAAATTCATTGGAATGAAAAACCGGAATACCATGTATCGTATGATTCACAATGGCCGGATTCAAATCAAAACCGGCAATGATCTTCAACCCGAATTGCTCCAAACCGGAGTCTGACAACAAAGCACCTCCCAGACTTCCCACCCCAAATACTACCGCCCTATGCGTCTTGGTAAAGCCAAGAAAAGACTCCAATACATTGATTAAATCATCTATATCGTAACCTACCCGGGTCTTCCCACTTATATCCACGTAAGAAAGATCCTTGGCGATCTGCGAAGCGGAGACATCAATCTTTTTCGCAATCCGGGTAGAGGAGACAATAGTCTCTCCCTGGCTTTTAAGGAGTTTCACATACGACAAGTACCACGGAAGCCTTCTGAGCGCCGGTTCGGGTATTTTTGCGGGATATATCAGATCTGACATATTTTTTGTGAGTAATCATTAGTGATGTACAAAGATAGGCTCTTTTACTGAAATTTTTATTTAATCGCTAATGAATAATTTATGGATGCCTGGTCCCCGATACATCTTTCAAGACAGCCTTGATGGAGCCAAATTTAAGCGTTGTGTCAATAATCACCGGAATACGGTTTTCATCATTGGTAATCGAAGCTTTTAAAGCCTCTTTTTGGTTGGAGAAAGCATCATCAAGAATAATCATCGTAAGATTAATCACTTCATAATTTTTCCCATTATTCGCTTTTACCGAAGAGATACCCTGATAATTCACATACATATTCACCGGTTTCCTGCCTGCAATAAAACGGATAGGATACCTGTCGCCAGATTTCATGCCTTCATAATCGAGGTTCCGGATATAAGGCAATATAGAGAGGTAGTCATAGGTGCAATCATCAGTGGTAACCACCTCATCGAATTGCTCTTTCCCATTCATGATGCGAAATACACGTATCTTTATCTTTTCCCCATCATAGGTGTAGGATTGTCTCTCCACAGAATAGTCTTTCCCTTCAGACGCCTCCTTGGTAAACAACAAAGGACGAAGATCCTTGTCTATAAAAGAGGTGAGCGTGTCGTTTACAGTGTATATATTACCTGCCAAACCGGTGGTATTGAACATCATCACCATCTTATAGGCATTTTCTCCCCGATAGTTGGCATCGGTCACGGAGAGCGATCCTCTGCCGGCACGTGCGTTGAAAAAACCTAAATTCAAATAGAGGTCATACTTTATTTCCTCACCGCTCGTAAAAGTGGTATTGGTAAGCCTACATTGTGCATCTGCCCCTGTTATATAAAAAAGTAAAAAAAGCGATACAAAGATAGTTTTAGCTCTCTGATTGGTCATATTTATAATTTTACGGAATATATGTCTACCATAACTAACGCATACCTCCCGATTGCTATCTCATATTGGAGGAGACTCCCGATCCTCCTCTGGAGGAGGAAGAACCCTGCTGGTTTTGCCGCTGCTGTTGCTCTCTCTCCAGATTGGGATTGCGTTTCTTTTTCTCTTCCGGTTTGTTCTTGGTGATCTCCAGCAACTTCTGATTAAATAACGGCGTCTCCTTCACATTCCAATCTTCCAAATGATCCGAAAAAGCCCTTATCGTGAATTTCCCGGGATAATAGAACACCTCTTCCGGCTGTCTCCCCTCTTCATAATTTCCGGTAGTCCATACACCATCATCATTTTCATCTATCACTATGCGTGCATAAACCTCACCGGGAGGTAGATCCTGAAATCTTACCTTGTTCGATTTGACCCAACTTTTTCGAAAAGGTTTATCCGACTTGTCCAGCAGCTCCACAAAAGCAGGCTTCCCCTCCGGTAGGCCGCTAATGGATATCTCCATATTCCCATACTGATCCACCTCATTCACGGTGAAAGATTGCTCATACTTATTGTTCCAAAGTCCATAATGGCTCATGATCGCGGCCGAGTCAATCACCATCTTGTATTTCCCACCCGGTTCCCAACGGGGACGCAGCGTGAACTTGCGCGAATTCAACGAATCGGATTCCAGGCGGAAAGGTATCGCCTCAAAGAGGGAGTCCACCTCTATCAGTAATTGTACGTAAGAGGAATCGAAAGCAATCACAGGATGCTCAAATTCTATCCGGACGGGATTGAATAGCTCAAATGTAGATTGAATGTTTGTCTTGATATTCAAGAAAGTGATCTGTTCTTCCTCCTCTTTCTCTTTCTTCTCCGCCGGAGCGCGGTCGCGACCCGACCGCCTCATATTGAGATGAAGTGTATCGGTAGCAATATAATTATTGTTGAGCGAATCGGTTCGGATATAATGGATCTGCATACTCAATGAATCTCGTTGATAAATCAATGAGTCGGTAATCCAAAGCATGAGCGTATCGTTTTTAGCGCTCCGTTCGGTGATATACCAATCATTATCCTTCACTTCCGGATCCAAGAGAAAAAAAGTGGCCTGCTCGGTGGGCGCAGCGAAAAAGAGGTTGATCCGATGCGCTTCAGGACGCTCATACTTCTGCAGGAATTGCCGCTGGAAATCGGACAGGAAAGAGCGTAGCAGCAGCTCATCCGGCAAAAAACGGGTATAATGTACCGTATAGATCGTGTCGATGGTAAGACTGTCTTGGAAAATCGTATCCTGCCGTACCGCCGGCATGGTAGAGGGTATCACAATAGAGTCCAGAAAAGCAATCTGTTCCTGCGGATTATCATACTTATAATCCCTGTTCAAGTCATTCAGCGCAAACACCCTATATTCTCCCGGAGCCATCCCCCGCACGACGAACCGCCCACGTGAATCGGTCCTGGAGATCCGCTCAAACGGAATATGAGTAAAAGCCGTATCATCGTGATTCGAATGGATACCCACATAGATAGCACTCACCGGCTCTAAATTATCGGCTGTAAGCACTCTACCCGCAATTGAGAGGGTATCAAGCCGGTCACCGGTAGAAAAAGAATAGAGAAAATTTTCCAACGGATTGCCTTCGTTATTATCCACGATGGCATCACCAAAATCGATGGTGTAGGTGGTATTGACCAACAGTGTATCTTTCAGTTCCACAATCGCATTTTTCCCCGCCGCACGGATGACCGGCATATTTTTCTGGGGAGGAGTAATAATCACCTTCTCACTCGGCTTCTCAATTTTAATATTCTCATCAAATTCAATTGAAATCCGTGTCGGACTTGCATTCAACGAATTAAAATCGGGATTCGCCTTTTTCACAACCGGCGTATCCACGTCGTATGCCCCTCCGGTAGGTGAGGCCATATTGGCACAGGAGTAAGCCACAACCGCCACCAACGTCACAAGGAATAACCAAGAAAGAAAAGTGAAAAATCTATGTAACATTTGTGTAAAACGCAATTTTCGACACAAATGTACAATGATTTGTGCACTCTTGCACTATTTTTTCATTTTTTACCACTTTGGGAAAGCAAGTGGTGGCCGATTCTGCAGAAAAGGCACTTCCGGGGATCACAATAGGCCCTTCTCAATTGAATAATCGCCTGCGTATCAAATGCGTTACGGGGAATTATCCCCGCTTCACAAAACTCCGAAACAATTATATTCCTCTCCGGTTTTAACGATTCTAAAAGAAGGATGGCACTATCACAGTAACGCTCGGAAGCAGTTTTTTTTCCGTAGGCAAATAAGATAGGAGCCACCACATTGATCAACAAGAGCTGTCTCGACATGCCTCCCAATTGATTGTCCAATTGGGGAGATTGCTTTCCGAAAGAGTAATGGGTCTGCCAATATTGAGAAGGCGATATCCGAAAGAGCAACATCCAGTCGTCAACCCCCTTCTGCTCCAACACCTGAGAGAAAAGACGCCCCGCCGATTGCAGCAATGCTGCCAGTTGTGCTATACGTACTTCAGGAAATGAACGGGGACGAACCCTCATGCGTTTGAATAGATGACCTTCCAAAGGGGTGAGTGCATATTTTCTTCTTAAGAAATTATATTCATCCTGCAACTGAAGGAAATAGAGATCCTCCCCCGTTTCCCTCTCTCCAAGCTGCTCCAACAAACCGGCCTGCCCAAAAAGAAGTGCCTCCACCTGAAATAGACTCTCTCCATGCCGCTGGATCAATCTGAATGGCAATGAAAAGGCAAGCCGCTCAAACAGATCGCTATTCAATCCAAAACCGAAGTTACGCGTAAGCAATATATAAAATGCTTCATCCCACGACTGGTGAGATCGATCGAGATAAGTATAGATATCATTGGTTTTCCGCTCCAACCGCTCAATCGCCAATCGCCCGAGAAAAGGGCGGATAAATGTCTCCGGCAGGGAAAAAAGATAATCCTTGCAAGGAACGGCACTATGACTGTGAATCAGATAATCGGAATTTCTACGTATCTCGTCGGAAACCGGCAGCTTGCACTGCGGCACCTCTTCTCCACTCTCATTTTTTATGACCCTACCCAGACGCTCCGACAGGTGTAGAATCACCGAGTTATAACTTTTGTCGGTATGATGCCCATGTCGCTCCCATTCATCCGAAGAGCGGTGAATTTCTATATCTCCTACCCATATCTTGTCGCCAATCCGCACCTTGGCATTGAAGAAATCGGGACCGGCATGCTGATTATGCATCCCCGGATCAATCACCTCTATCCTCTGACCATCCATCGTCTCCAGCGAATTGAATGGATAAAGCCTGAACTTCCATATATAATGGAGCAATTCTTCTTTATAAGACATAGCGACTATATTTAAACTCCGAATTTACAACCATTTATCGTAAAATACAAATATAAACCGCTCCATTTCAGATTCAAGATTTAGAATTAATCCATCATTCACCCTTCCTACTTTAAAAAATCGGGAATTTTGATTAATTTTGCTCCCCAATACGCACTCTTCACTCTTTGTTATATAGAGAGACCCTCTTTCAACCGGGAGTTGCCCCTTTGAGCAGGAAAGCATCCCACGAATCCTTGCCTGGGATTATGACCACACGATAGCCGGCAATTCATGAAAGAATCGTCGATGAAGATATCGACATGAGGAGGGAGAAGAGAACAGACAGTGGTAAGACCAGAATGAGGAAGTTCAATCAATGGGTGTTGGATAGTAGGATAAAGAAATAGGACAAAGCGACCGATCGTCCGGGTTATTAAAAAATAAATTTTGCATTCACAAAGAGAACAGGATTTTCAGACTAAGAAAATTAGTAAATTAGTATGGGATTACGCCCTCCCGGGTATCGTGGGGACAATGGTCACGGCAATGTACAACGTGATAGGACGTATCTTTATCGGACAAGGAGTTGGCGCACTGGCTATCTCCGGCCTTGCCATCACATTTCCGGTGATGAACCTCACTGCCTCCATCGGAATGCTCGTTGGAGCAGGAGGAGCAGCCCGCATCTCTATCAGCTTGGGGAAACAGGACAGGCTGACCGCGGAGAAGATACTTGGCAATTCATTGTTGATCACAATCCTACTCAATACGGTTTTCATCACCCTTATCCTGATCTACCTCGATCCTATCCTGAGGGCATTCGGCGCCAGCGACCTCACCATCCCCTACGCACGCGATTATTTGCAGATCGTGCTGCTGGGAAACCTCTTTGTAAGCCTCTGTTACAACTTCAATGCAATGATGCGCTCTTCCGGATATCCCCAGAAAGCAATGATCACCATGCTGATCGGTGCCCTGTTTAATATTATCCTGACACCCATCTTCCTATATGGATTCAACCTGGGCATAAAAGGGGTAGCATGGGCTACCGTAATCTCCATGTTTATCGGTATGCTGTTCGTTATGGACCACTTTACCCGAGGGAACAACCTGATCCGACTCCGATGGAAATATATACGACTCGACAAGAAAATTGTCGCCTCTATCCTCTCGATAGGAATTTCACCCTTCAGCATGCAGGTGGCCGCTTCAGGTGTGGCAGCACTGCTGAATACTACACTCTTACGATACGGGGGCGATATGGCTGTGGGAGCATATGGCATCATCAATACCGTCATCATGATTTTCACCATGATCATCATGGGACTGAACCAAGGAACACAACCCATTATCGGGTATAACTACGGTGCCCGTAATTTCGACAGGGTAAAAGAGACTCTTTTCTATTCAATGAAAATAGCTACGATCATCACCACCTTGACATTTATGGTAGGCCAATTCTTCCCGCTACTGTTCGCTTCGGCTTTTACTTCCGATCCGGAACTGCTCTCTATCACCGAAAAAGGACTCAGAATCACCGTCGCCGCTTTCCCCCTTGTAGGTATACAGATAGTGGCGTCGAGCTTCTTTCAAAGCTTGGGCTATGCCGTCAAGTCTATTATACAAAGCCTAAGCCGCCAGTTGATATTCCTGGTTCCTTTTATCATCATATTCCCCCGTATATGGGGGTTGAATGGGATCTGGATTGCCATGCCCGTTGCCGATACATTGTCCACCCTCCTCTCTATCTTTCTGTTGATTATACAGCTCCGACTGCTCAATAGAATGGAAAAGGAGGATGCACAGAGGTTACAGAAACACCCTTTTTGATAAATTTGCATCCCGGATAGCCGCTGTTATGCCAATTTTATGTAGTTTTGTAAATAGGAATAAAAAGTAAAAAGTAAAAAGTAAAGAGTAAAGAGCACTCAGCCACTTAATCAACAACTCAACCATTTAACAATTCAACGATTTAACAATAAAAAAAGTATGAAAAGAGTAGTCTTAATTCGCCACGGCGAAAGCGTATGGAATAAAGAGAACCGTTTTACAGGATGGACCGATGTGGATCTCTCCGAAAAAGGGGTGGCAGAAGCACACAAAGCCGGTGCACTGCTAAAAAAAGAGGGATTCTGTTTCGAGAAAGCATATACCTCTTATCTGAAAAGAGCCGTAAAGACGCTCAACGTGGTACTCGACGAGATGGACCTGGACTGGATCCCGGTAGAAAAAACCTGGCGGCTGAACGAAAAACATTACGGTATGCTGCAAGGATTGAACAAGGCGGAAACAGCAGAGAAGTATGGCGATGAACAGGTCCTTATCTGGCGTCGCAGTTATGATGTGCCACCCACTCCCCTTGAAAAGGAAGACGAACGATCTCCCTTTCAGGATATCCGCTATAAAGGGGTGGAAGAGACGAACCTCCCACTCACCGAAGCGTTGAAAGATACCGTGGAACGTATCCTCCCCTATTGGAACAATACCATTGTACCGGAAATGAAAGAGCTCAACCAGGTGATCGTGGCAGCGCACGGTAACAGCCTCCGCGGTAATATCAAACACCTGAAAAATATCTCCGACGAAGATATTGTAAGCCTAAACCTACCCACTGCCGTTCCCTATGTCTTCGAATTCGACGAAGAGATGAACCTGCAAAAAGACTATTTCCTGGGCGATCCGGAAGAGATAAAAAAACTGATGGATGCCGTAGCCAATCAAGGAAAAGCGAAATAACGGGAAAATCCAATAAACCGGGAAAGATGCGATCCGGAAACGTGATCCGCAATATAGAGCAAAAAAACGGGTGCCGAATTGTATTCGATACCCGTTTTTAATTCGCTATCAAAACTTAAAGGATTGTTTTCAAATCTTCAGGTGTGATGTTCATCGCGATAATCACTCCGTTCTCATCTATCAGATAGTTACGGAACATTTCATTCAATTTAAAATCTTTATAGATCTTCGAATCGGTTCCACCTAACTCATAGAATTGAGTTATACTCTCCAGCTTGTCCAACATCAACGTTCTTTCTACAACATTTTTGTTCTTATCGAAAGAAACCGATACAAATTCAACGTCACTGCCACTTTGTTGTAGATAATTACAGAGTTGAACATTGTTCGCCCTGGACTGGGCATGATAAGTGGCCCAAAAATTGACCACCACTTTTTTGCCTTTATAATCGTGTAAATAACGCCAATTACCTTCCAAATCCGTCAAAGCAATATTAGGAATTGCCTCTCCGGGATGATAACCTGAAGAAGGTAACGCAGTTTTTACCAAACCCGATGACAACATGAATGAGATCAACGGTAGAAGGCAAAAGCTCAAGTACTTCATAAAAATTTAGTTTGGTTGGTACTGAGATAAAGCCACTGCTTCACGCAGCAGACCATATCCATTAACTATAGAGGCTTTTCGCTAAAAGCCTCATTTTTAGCAGGACAAAAGTACATCACATTTTCTTACCGGAAAACTATTCCGCTAAAAAAAATACTTCTAAATGTTAATTTTATCTCCTGAGAGGGCTTATATCGCTTACTAATAGTCAGTTAACCCGTTACCTGCCTGTAGGGTAGCGCCATGCCAATTGGTTACTGTACTGAAAAAAATGACTCAATCATCTCAATGGAAGTATCTTTCAACAGCACTTTTTTATCCCTATCCAATAGATAGAGGGTGGGAAACGCTTTGATATCGTACAACCGTTTTGCTTCAATTTCTCCGCTCTTGTCATATCCATTTACCCAATGGCGCGGCATCTCGGAGAGATGGGCATTCCACTCCTGCAAATCGCTATCGGGATAAATTTCAATGACCGTCAACATGCTACGTGTAGCACTGTTCAAAGCCAATGCATCGTTCAACTCCTTAGAGCTTCTGAGACGCCCAGTCACTGCCTCGCAAGTGGAACAGCCGGGATCAGTAAACATCAGCAATATATATTCACTTTTCAGGTCATAGAGGCGAAACGATTGCCCCGATGAAACGGTATAGGTGAAGTCACTGGCACTTGCCCCAACGCGGTTCTTATTGGCCATTATCTGCTGAAATTCATACCGTGAACGCATCTCCTCCGTCAATAGTGGCGAGTGTACCACCTCTTGCAAAACCGGTAAATAGAGCTCCTCATTGCGGAAAGGAGAATTGGGATCATAGAAATATTTCTCGAACAATTGAATGAAATGCAGGTACATTATTGTGTCTACCTCCGCTTTCCGTAGCGTATAGCCCAATGATGCATCTACCTCCTCTGTCGGCACATAACCAAGGATATTGATATAATCTACAAATGCCTGTTCACTTATTTCCGGCCGCTGGATAAGATCTCGACATCCAAAATCAAACCTGTCCCAATAGTGCATCACCAAATATTTGGCCCGCTCTGCAGGGTCTGTGATGACTTCGGGGATATGGGGCAAGAGAAAGGTATCCGACACGATAATTCCTGTGGATGTGAGGTGATCTTCAACAGGCTCTGTCTGTGCTTTTTTACTTGACAAGCAGGAGAAGCCAATGATGAATAACAACCCGGTCAAAACTATAATGGAAAAAAAATGTCTCATTTCTACACCTTTTATGATCACCCCAAATGTACATGATTTTCTGCTTAAAATCGAAAATTAAGGCAAAAATAATATCCCCAAGAGAGAAAGATGGCGAAATATTGCGCAAACATGTTTGGCTTATCATTCAGCTTTCACTATATTTGTGGCCTATTGCTCATAAACTATGATGGATACATTTATTGTTTCCGCTCGAAAATATAGACCCTCTACATTCCAGTCGGTAGTGGGTCAAGAAGCGCTTACCACTACGCTGAAAAATGCGATCGCCGGTAATAAGCTGGCACATGCCTACCTTTTCAGCGGACCACGGGGTGTGGGGAAAACTACCTGTGCCCGTATTTTTGCCAAAACAATCAACTGCCTCAATCCCGCCGACAACTATGAGGCGTGTAACCAATGTGAGTCGTGCGTGGCATTCAACGAACAGCGTTCATATAATATCCACGAACTGGATGCCGCCTCCAACAATGGTGTGGATGATATCCGTGCCCTGATCGACCAGGTGCGAATCCCACCGCAAATAGGAAAATACAAGGTCTATATCATCGATGAGGTGCACATGCTCTCACAGTCGGCTTTCAACTCATTCCTGAAAACGCTGGAAGAACCACCCCCACACGCTATCTTCATCCTCGCAACTACCGAGAAGCAGAAGATTATCCCCACTATCCTGTCGCGCTGTCAGGTATATGATTTCAACCGCATCACTATTGCCGATATAGTCGCTCACCTGCAATTCGTGGCGGACAAGGAGGGGGTGAAGAGCGAAGTGGAAGCGCTGAACATTATTGCCCAGAAAGCGGATGGCGGAATGCGCGACGCACTCTCAATCTTCGACCAGACAGTGAGTTATACCGGAGGGAATATCACCTATCAAGCTGTCATTGAAAACCTGAATCTTCTCGATTACGAGTACTATTTCAAGCTCTCTGATGCTATCCTTGAGGCCAATGTGGTGGATTGCCTGCTGATATTGAACGATATCCTCAATAGGGGATTCGATGGACAATATTTCATCAGCGGCATCTCCAGCCATTTCCGGGATCTGCTGGTTTGCAAGGATGCGGCAACGGCACAGCTATTCCAAGTGGGGGCCTCAATACGTGAGCGATATATAGAAATGGCCAAAAGATGCAGCAACCAATTCCTCTATCAGGCCATTGAAATAACAAACGAATGCGACCTGAACTATCGACAGAGTAAAAATAGGCGACTTTTGATAGAACTGACACTGATACGATTGTGCCAGCTAACCCCACAAGATGCTCCCCTCACCCCAAAACCGGAAAAGAAAAGAGCCATTGAACCGATCGTGCCGAAAGAGAGGGCGACAGAAACCGCGCAGGCAACAGCAAACGACATACAAGATCGGGTAAAAAGTGACGAGGTAAAACCTGCCTCCACCCCTATGGCCAAGCCGGCGGAAACGACAACCTCACCGCGAAAGAAAAAAGAACCCCTCTCCGAAATGGGCGTATCAATCGCCGCCATTACCGATAAAAAAAAGGAGGAACCATCCTCTCCGGAACTCGAGTTGCAACAACACGACGGCAATAACCTCTTTACCGAAAATGAACTGATACATGCATGGAGAGAATATGCCGACAGCCTGGAAGAGGAGAGACTTCTCAAAAATACAATGACACTCTATCTCCCCAAGATGCTGGGCAAAACCCTGTTCGAAGTAGAAGTCAATACCGAACTCAACAAACAATACCTGATCGACCATAGCGCCGCTCTCCTCTCCTTCCTGAGGGAAAAGCTAAGAAATGGCGATATTACGATGACCATCCGGATTGCTGAGACAAATGCCATCAAAAAGCCACTTACATCCCGCGAGATCTTCGACGAGATGGCGCAACAAAACCCTTCTCTCCAAAAGCTTTCCGATGAATTTGGATTAGAACTGAGTTAAGATGAAAACTATGCTCATCCTTTTTTCGATCTTTTCACTTTTTTATTCTTGCAGTGAATCCAAGAGAGATAAAGAGGCGTCGAGAGGAAAGGGAGCGCCGACTGAAATAAACGGTTCATCCACCGAAACCAACGACACAACAACAGACTGTTGCTCCCACAATAATCCGATAGCAGTGAGCTCTTCTACAGGAAATGATACCATAATCGATGCCAATTACAGTTTTGAAGAGGCGATAGCCGATACCAGAGCACCCCAAAGCATCATCGATCAATTGACCCTTTTCGATGTGACCTATCTCTCTACCGACGGAGCAATCCATCGCGGACAGATCCTTTCCAACAAAGCAATTGCTGACGATATCAGGGAAATATTCCAATTCATGCTGGGGGAGGAGTTCGTCATCGAAAAGGCAATCCCCATTGTAAGATATGGCTGGAGCGACAGCCTGTCGATGGACGACAACAACAGCTACAGCTTCTGCTATCGGAATGTCACCTATTCCAAACATGCCACGGGAATGGCTATCGATATCAACCCCCGGTTCAATCCGCTACGGTGGAAGAGCGAAGAACGGCCCAACCAGCCGGAAGGGGCACTGTTAGACACCACGGTAAACGGCACGCTCTATCCCGGACATCCGGTGGTAAACCAGTTCCGAGAACTGGGCTTCCGGTGGGGTCATGGGTTTACCAAATTTTACGACGACCATCATTTTGAGAAAAATGCCCAACTCCCTCTGTCGAGATTGCGGTAGTTGATCGCCTCTGCCAGATGAGAAGGCTGCACCTGTTCACTCCCCTCAAGATCGGCAATGGTCCGCGATACTTTGAGTATTCGGTCGTAGGCGCGGGCCGAGAGATTGAGCCTCTCCATGGCCGACTGTAGCAACCTCAACCCCCTTTGATCGGGAAAAGCATATTCCCGCAACATCTTCCCATTCATCTGCGCATTACAAAAAAAACCCCTCCTATTTTTGAACCGCCCCAGCTGAATCTCTCTTGCTTTTACAACCCTTTCACAAATAGCAGCACTCCGCTCTGCCGGCCTGATATCGGAGATCTTCCCAAACGGAACCGGTACAATCTCTATCTGGATATCAATCCGGTCGAGGAGTGGTCCCGAGATCCTGTTGAGATATTTTTGTACCGCACCGGGAGGACATACACACTCCTTGTCGGGATGATTGTGGTAGCCGCAGGGACAAGGATTCATCGCTGCAATCATCATAAATCCGGCCGGATAATCAACCGAAAACCTGGCGCGAGAGATGGTGATCTTGCGGTCTTCCAGCGGTTGACGCATCACTTCCAATACATGCCTGCTGAATTCCGGCAGCTCGTCCAGGAATAAAATCCCGTTATGGGCCAGACTGATCTCACCCGGTTGGGGATACGAACCACCCCCCACCATTGCCACATCACTGATGGTGTGATGAGGCGAACGGAAGGGACGATGGGTCATAAGCGGGCTGTCCAAAGCTCTCTTCCCCGCCACACTGTGTATCTTTGTCGTCTCCAACGCCTCTTCCAATGAAAAAGGAGGCAGGATAGAAGGCATCCGCTTCGCCATCATCGACTTGCCCGATCCGGGTGGACCAATCATGATAATATTATGACCGCCGGCAGCAGCCACCTCCAAAGCACGCTTGACGTTCTCCTGACCCTTCACATCCGAAAAATCGAGCTCGAATGCAGAACGACCCTCCCGAAATTCCCGCTCCAGATCCACCTCCATCAGTTGCAACTCCTGCTCACCATTGAAAAAGGCAACCACCTCCCGAATAGAATCCACTCCATATATTTCCAACCCCTCCACCACGGCAGCCTCCTTCGCATTCAACATCGGCAGGATAAAGCCTTTGAAACCGTTTTCCCGCGCCATGAGCGCCATGGAGAGCGCCCCCCTTAACGGGAGGATAGTGCCGTCGAGCGACAATTCACCCATCATCAAATAGTCTCCCAATCTTGAAGCAGAGATCGAGCCGGAAGCAGCCAGAATACCCACCGCCAACGGCAGATCATACGCCGAACCATCCTTCCGAATATCGGCAGGCGACATGTTGATAACAATCTGTTGACGGGGAAATTTCAGTCCATTCACCTCAATGGCCGATACAATACGTTCATGACTCTCTTTCACAGAAGTATCGGGCAGACCAACCAGCATAAACCTGATCCCCCTCGAACAGTTGACTTCAATGGTGATGAGCGTTGCATCGATACCTTGTACCGCCGCCCCAAATAATTTAACCAGCATCTCATCAAGCCTTTCCTTGCACTTAATCTTCGGTAGAATTTCGGATCGCATTCGCTACTGCCTGAGCAGGAATATTGCGCACTTTGATGTTGCCATCGGGAGTTATCAGAATATTAAAAGGTATATATTGCACATTGAAAGCATCCACGATATCCGATCCCCAGCATCTTTTTTCCGGAACTACCACCCAGGGAATGGAGTCATTCTCCACATATTCCACCGGATAGATATCGGAATCAATATAAACAGTCAAAAAGGCCACACTATCGTTATTGACCTCCCGGTATGCCTCTTTCAACAAGTCGATCGTCTCGCGAGACTCAATACCCGCAGTAGAAACAAAGGAGAGCAATAAATATTTTCCGCGAAATTCATGGGAGGAGAGTTCATCACCATCTTTATCCTTCAACTTAAAATAGGGAGTGATCGCTCCCTCCGCCGACCCATTGATCTTTTCAGAATAGGATTTTAACCGGGCACTATACAGAGTATGGGCCACCTCCCCCTCAATATACCCCAATACCCGTTCCAATGCCAACGGATTATCACTGTTGATGAAAAAATTGTTGATCAGGATAAGACTGGAGAACCTGTCGGGATTGCTCTTGATAAACTCTTCCGCTTGCGATATCAATTCATGATTGAGTAGTTGCAACTTGGCAATCTCATCATGAAGGGTCATTGAGTTGTTGCCCATGGTGTCCAACAACAAATCCTTACTCAGGTTAAGCAATAACTGCCCCCGCTGGGTGAGCAACTCTCTGTTTTCTGTCTTGAACAGCGTCAGATCATCGTTGATCTCATTTCCATTCACCTCAATCAGATCGGGCAATAACGCATCACCCTTCACTTTCAAAGTCTGACCCTTATCCGCAAACACTACAGCAGCACTCTCATAATTGTTCAGATAGAGCGAAAAAGTGGTCAGTGTGTCGATTTTGTTTTTGTAACTGAATTTCCCTTTTACATCTACGTGAATCGTATCAATAGCCACCGTATCGGCAGAAAGCCAAGTAACCAAGATATGGGGATTTTTCAAATTTAAAATCTCCCCCTTGATTAGGAACTCCTCCTTATTACTGCATGAAAGGATAGAATATAAAAAAAATATGTATGTAGCTATCTTACAAAATCTTACCATACAACAACAACCC
>JAAYFR010000148.1 GCA_012728155.1 Bacteroidales bacterium
TTGATTTGCTCTTTTAAATTCATATTCTTTAATTATTTCTCAGTTCACATTCTTGTTTTTCTCTTTCTAATGTGTCAATCGTAGAGTAATATCTTGCCATCACTGCAACATAACATAGACAAGCTATTGGAGGTGCCTCTATTGCACAAGTACACCCAATTAGTTCTAACATTGCTATTCCATATGCTTTTGAAAGTTCTCTATCAAAAATTTTCTGGCACTCTGAGTTGCCTGTCTCAGATCTCAACTTTAATCTTGGAAAAGTTGTATGAATACTTTTATCCACACTTACATTTTTTGCGAACAAAGTATTTTTTTCAATATTATTTAGAGAAGACCAATCTTGATTTTGCTCTAATGAAAGTGTTGCTCTTTGTAAAGCGATATTATCCTCAATCAAATTATATTTTTTCATGAAAGACATCATGAAATCATCATTATTTAGATTATTGAACAACCTCTCTTTTTCATCATCATCTAAAGTTTCGATAGTGGTAAATATATTATTTTTATAAGAACCAAATTCTGATAAAAAGTTCACAAAGTCTTTATCTTGTGATAAATCATCAATTTTCTCTTCCAAAGCAATCGCGGTCTCATCTTTGCTACAACTTTGGAAAAAAACTCCTAAAAAGAAAACGCCGAGTAAAATTATAAAATTAAAATGTTTCATTGTTAATTGTTTTTAAAATTTGAATATTTTTTTCTTTTTTCTATCCCGAAATCAATAAAACTAATCTATTGTTTTTGATCGGCAGACGGCTTGCCGGAGCGGAATAGATATGGGTGCCGTCTTACTTCAAGTAGACAAGAGTGCTCTCGGAGTTCGTAAATCCGAAAAGCGACCTTGCCATGAAGATATTGTTTTTGGTTTCATATTTAGTTTATGTTGTTGGTTGCTATCAATCATTTGAATTGTCGGCATCGTTTAATAAGTTTCGCATTTTAATTTTCATTCCATTGATGGCAGGGGAAGGAACTTTCACCGGTTTGTTTACAATCTTTCGAGCCAGTACTCGTGCTTCTTCCTTTTGTCCGGTTTCGAGATATAATTCCGTTAACCGGTATAACGGCATAAATTTAACGGGGCACATTACTGCTTCTTTTTTCAAATAGTTTTCTGTATCGTTATATTGCTGTAATTGCAGGCAATTTTCCGCCATCAGCATCTGTAGGTCATAATCTGCCCACAGTTTTTCGCATTCACGTGCAATTTGCAGGCTTCTTTCGTAATCTCCGGCCACATTCAATTCCGCTGCATAATTGTAGAGAAAGAGGTCTTTATAGCGTAAATGCGTATGAAGATTTCTATATCGTGCCAACATTTGCACCGTCTGTCCTCTTAACGATTTATGGGCTGTCCTATGCCACTCACGCTCATAAAAACCCTGGTATGACGTAACACTTAACAGCCCCAACGAAAACAGTATGGCAATCCCCTTTGGCAAATAACCATTTCTTAGCGTGGTACTTTGTTGGGAATTGGTCGCTAATGCGAAAGCGAGGAACGCTACTGCCATGACACGTATAAACGGGTAATTAAGAGGATAGGAAAACAAGGCACAAATACCCATTGAAAGAAGGCTTAACCGGATAAAAAACAGTTCCGGTGAATTATTTTTCCATGAAGCCCGTAACGGGACAACAATCAACAACAATGTCAGGCATAATCCCACGATACCATAATTGACCGTCCACTTCAAAAATTCGTTGAACGGGTGGCGTATATTGTCGGCAAGCATTACATATTTACTGTTGGGGTGTTTGATGAAATAGGAAGCCTGCTCATCCATATAATTGGCCGTAAAACCACTACCGCCATATCCCAATACCGGATTACGCGATATCAACTGACCCGAACATTGCCATATCAGTAATCTTCCATTGGCAGAATCTTTTTTCATGAAGAACAGGCCTGTAAAAAATAACAGGCAACCTGCGGACATGGCCACATAATAAATGGGAGAGAGTTTTATGTTTCGCTCCTTGAGCAGGCGAACCAGGAAGAAAATGAGAATTATCACCGTTGCCAATATGGCTGTCCGGGCTTTGGACATCACGATAACCGTGGTGACAAGACAAGTAGCCACAATGGCAAATAGCCGGTATTTCTTCTTTAAATAACCACAGCCATACAGCAAAAACGGCAACAAGACCACTAATGAAGCCGATATGCCCGCAGGGTTATCGAACGGGCCTGTTATTGCAAAGGAGCCGTTGTAGGATCGTGCAATCCCCGTCAACTGTTCCAATCCCCACAAGGAAAGCAGCAAAACCAGGCATGAGAAGAGTACGAACAATAATTTTTTATCATTGAGCAGTGGGTCGATCGCATAAAACAGGAAGAAAGCTCCGGTAAGCGTTATAATTGCTACTATGTTTTCAATATTTCCATGATTCTTTCCTATATGATAAATAGCCCATGTAGTTATCAGCATGATGAAACTCCTCGGAGGAAAAGGAATCCTGCCTTTTTTCAATATGAAATACCCTAATATACCTACACCTATCCACACCTGCATCCATACCGACGGCGCGGTAGTAAACCTGTCCACGAATATGGCGGGAATAAAGAAGAGTGTTCCCGCAAAAAGCGCAAGCAGGTAAATTATCGGCATATATCTATTCGTGAATGATCTCATTGAAATGAATTTTAAGGGTGCGACATCAGACCGGACAAAGGTATCGATAAGGAATTATGACTACAATAGGAAATAAGCCGCGGCAGAAAATTAACAAAAACAAAAATCACAGAATATTGATTTTCAGTGAAAAAAGAAATAAAAAACAGAGCAATGGCAAATAATTAACATTCTAAAAGCAGAGCGGCGGATTTTAATTTCTGAGAATTATCCTTTTCCCTATTTGAATATAAGCTTTAATATTAAATCGTCAATATAGAATGATGCGATAGAAACAACAATTGCACACATACTATTGAAAAGAATTTTATTGTTCCTGTTTTCGACCCTCACATAATAATAACCCGCGATAACAGCAGATAAATGAAGGATATATTCTAAAAGCGTTCCTAAGGCTGCTTGGAAATGGATGATACGAAAAGGAAGAGTGGGCAGGGATATACCCAATAACCCCATCCACAGTACACCCCGGAGTGATATCTTTCTGCCATATTTCCTGATCAGAAAAATTGTCAGGAGATAGAACAGTACAAACCCGACCAGCGAAGAGAGTTTCACGCCGATATTTCCCAATGCTCTTATAGGTCCTATCAAAATCGTAAGGGAAAAGTACAGGAAAAGTATAAGTCCATTCTTCATTTTCTTTTGATTTTGTTACAA
>JAAYFR010000149.1 GCA_012728155.1 Bacteroidales bacterium
CCCACAATACCAATGAGGCGGTTATGATAATCAATGTGAGCAAGAACTTTTGAAATCCATCATATTCCCTCTCTGATATTATCTTTAATTTGAATTCTCCCCCTTGCAATCTCTCTTCGGAAATAATCTGCTTATCGCTTACATATTTATTTATGAACCCAATGTCAATATTATTATCCAGTAAAGCATAAGGCGTCCCATCCTGCTGAACATGAATAGGCATATATATGTCCGCTGATACAATTCCCGGTGATGAGAATTCCCTGATTATCCCTGTTATATGATAATATTGGTCATTATACAACACTGCCTTTCCGATAGGATTTTCTTCTCCATAAATTTTCCTTGCAAATCTTTGTGTGATGATGACCTCACTCCCATTCCAACTATTATAATTTCCCGAAAGAAATTTGGCAGAAAACACATCGAAAAAATCTTTATTGACCTGCCCCATTACAGAGGTATAAGGAAAAAATACATCTTCACCCTTTTCAAAATTCAGTGCACCGTCCGACTCTCGGAATAAACCAATTCTCTTCACACCAGGGATAGTTCCATTTTGCAGAAAACCATCAATCATATCTTGATTAAAAGGATGATAATGCGAGCTGTATGAACCTGTTGTTATCAAAACAAATAACTCGGCTATCCGGTCATGGTGCTCAAATTGAGTGAATGCCCGGCGTTCCTGGAATATCATATAAAGGGTGAATGTCACCACTACCATGCCTACGACCAGACTTACCGCCGTAAACAGATAACGGAACTTGTTCCTTACAATATTCCTCCAAGCTATTTTCAAATAATGTAAAAACATATTTTTTCTATCAACTACTCTCCCACTCTTCGCTTCGCGCAAACTGATTACAGCACTATCCCCGGCACCACTTTACCGTCGAACAGGTTGATGATACGTCCGGCGTAACCGGCATCATGCTGACTGTGCGTTACCATCACGATAGTAGTCCCTTCTCGGTTCAGGTCGCCCAGCAGGTTCATTACCTCCGCGCCGTTCTTGCTGTCGAGGTTTCCGGTCGGCTCATCGGCAAGGATCAGCTTAGGATTGGCCACTACCGCGCGGGCAATCGCCACACGTTGCTGCTGACCACCCGACAACTGCTGAGGGAAATGCTTCTCACGATGTGATATGGCCATCCGGTTCATCGCCTCTTTCACCCGTTGTTTGCGCTCTGATGCGGGAATCCGCATATAGAGCAACGGCAGTTCGATATTTTCATACACGTTCAGTTCATCGATCAGATTGAAACTCTGGAAAACGAATCCGATCACCCCCTTACGAAGGCTTGTCCGCTGGTTTTCGGTGAATTTCGACACGTCCGTCCCGTTCAGGAAATAACTTCCTCCCGTGGGATTGTCCAACAAACCTAAGATATTCAGCAGGGTGGTTTTCCCACATCCCGACGGGCCCATCACGGCAACAAACTCGCCATCACTGATCTCAATGCTCACTTCATTCAACGCCCAAGTTTCTACTTCCTCTGTACGGAAGATTTTCTGAAGATTTTCTGTCTTAATCATAACTGTATAATTTATTTTGATAATTATTTACCCCTTTTCTACATCTACTACCACCTGATTTTTTATTCTGATTTTACCACTTCCGCCGGATTTTCTTTCGCCGCCCGGTGCACACGGAAGAAAATGCTCACAAACACAATCAGCGTGATAAGTGCGAATATGCCGGCGAAGAGCCACCACTCCATCGTTGCACGGCGGATATATTGCTCTAACCACCGCTGTATGATATAAACCCCTATCGGGAATGCCACTATCGATGAAAGCAGCGTGACCACAAAGTATTCCCTGAAGAAAAGCAGAAAGACTTCTTTCGCCTTTGCCCCGTTTACTTTACGTATGGCGATCTCCTTACGCCGTTGCGTGCAGGAGAGCGTAATCATCGAATAGATACCAAACACGGCAATCAATATGGCAACGACAGTGATGATACTTATCAGCATCAACAGGTTGCGCTCCGATTTGGTGTATTCTTCGAATAGTTCATCAAGATCCATTCTCCAAAAATTATACCTACTCCACCCTTTTCCTGTATCAGTGAGGGGATACTCTCTCATAAACCAGTCATAAACCCTTTGCGTCACACTGTCATTCTCCGAACGGAAAACAATATTTTTAGCCATCTGCACATTATTATTCCGGTTACTTAACCGATATACAGCAGGTACAATTTTCACCAACGGGCTTTCTACCTGCAAATCGGGAATAACTCCAATTATGGGATCTCCGTTCACAGTGCCACCAATGGGGTCACCCCCCAGTTCCCGTGCTCCCGTCTGGTTAATAAGATATACAACATCGTCGGACGGCAAGATGTCCCGCCCGCTTAACAAAGGTATTTCGAGCAACGACCGGAAATTGGAATCTACGAACTTCCTGTCCAAAGAGTACTTCTCACTTTTTCCTTCTTTGTCCGTCACGGTAAGTTCATTTAAAAATAATCCGCCATAATGCCTCGAAAAAATTGATTCGGAATTAATGATAAAATCACCCACACCCGCAATTTTTCTTATTTCCGAAACAGGAAATTCCTCATTATCTGCCGCGAAAACCATCAAGCCATTCCGGTTGTAACCTACCCGTTGGTCCATCAAATGGTACTGGTTAAATACCATGGCGGTACAGAATATCAATAGGATTCCGATACACAATTGCGAGAAAATGGCAACATGGGAAAAACTGATCTTGAAGACATGGGAAGATTTGGCTTGGGGGGCAATATTCTCACGGACAGTCCGTCGTACAAACCTGTAGATAAAGGCAAAAGTGACCAGCGTGGAGACAACAATAATAACAAGGCTGTACCAAAAGACCGAAATGAGATAATAACCTTTGGAGGCCACAATCATCGAGAAACGGCTGAATGCGGGAAAAAGTAATTCGGTAAGTAGACCGCCTACAAAAATAGCCGCCAGCAGCACCATCAGGAATTCAGTCGCCAACAGCAACAATATCTCCTTATTGGAAGCGCCATTCACCTTGTTCAGCGCAAACTCCCGGCTGCGGGTTTTCACCCGGCTTATAAACAACATGATATAATTGAGCAACGCACAAATGATGACTAATAGAGCCACCGCGGAGAACTGTCTTAATGCTTCGAATTTGATATTTGCTTCTTTGTTCGGGAGCAGATAATGCGCCTTTCTTAAAGGATAGATATTGTATGAGCGAACTTCTTCCTTATAATTGGTGACAATATGCAGGCTATCGAGCGCCTTTGCTATACGGTCGATGGAGGTACCCTTATGCAGACGGATATAAGTCTGTCCACTAAAATGATTCCAAAGAGTCTGGTCATCAACATCCACTGGTATTCTGACAGTCATATACCTGAATGCCACATTACTCTGTAAAGGCTTATCGTCCACGATGGCGATTGGTACCAGATCCAATGAATCGATATTTTGTCCGAACTTCCACGGTGTGATATTCCATTTTTCGGCAATCCCGCGGGTAAAGATAGCTGCTTTCTCCGGTAATGGATAAGGATATTTGACTTTGACATCCGGATAGAACACGCTAAAAAAGGCGGTATCTGTAGAAACTGAAAAACGGGTCTCCCTTACAAATCGATTCCATTCAGTTTTCACCTGTTCTTCCGTCAGGATAAATTGGCTGGAAGAGGCATTACAGGCAGCCTCTACTTCCGGGAAATTTTTTCTCAGGTAATTGGTTAAGCCATAGGATACCCGTTGAGAGGAATCGTTAAAATCCGCTCTTTCTATACAATAAATCCTATCCGCATCGGGATTATGGCTGTCGTATCCCATTTCGTAGCGGATCCACGACATGGTGAACGAAAAGGCGGTAAAACCGATCGCCAACCCCAAAATACTGATCACGCTCTGCGTCTTGTATTTCAGGAGATTCCTCCACGCTATTTTCAAGTAATGTAAAAGCATCCTTTTTATATATTTTATTCTTTTTTAAGTATCGTCGCCGGATTGACACGGGCTGTCCGCCATATCCGCCAGATAACCGTGACAAAGACAAATCCCGCCACGGTGGTTATCAAACCTACCCAAAACGGAAAATTCCATACCGATACACTTTCCCCATGCATCATGCCAATAAGTTGTAGTCCGAGCAAAAAGAATGGGAAAGCAATAATTAAACTGATGACAAGCAATTTTGCGTACAATTTACCGAACAGGCGTAAGATATCTTTTATCCGGGCACCGTTCACTTTCCTGATGGCAACCTCCTTTTGTCGCTGTTGCGTATCGGTCACTATCGCGGAATAAATACCAAACATGGAGATGATCAGGCTGATCACACCCAGTAAAAGAAAAATATCCCTCATGTGGTTGATATTGTTAGTCCTGCTATTGATCTCCTCCCGGAACGGTTCCATCCGAAGCGGATATTCCGGCTCATATTCATGTACAATATTGGTTATCTTTCGTTGCACCAGATTCGTTTTTCCCGGGGCACATTTTATGTACATCGTCTGCGAACGGCCATTGATTATTTCCAGATACCCCGGTTGGTCATTGGGGATAAACGGCAAGTCATTGATGACTTGGGAGACGTTGACCAACCTTTCATCCACATAAAAAGAATTTTGGGACGAATGGTCGTATAGCATCCGGGCAAAAGCGTCATTGATAAAAACAGCATGGTCATTATCCCATCCACTATTGCCGGGTTCCGTCAATTGGAAGAATGAAAAAAAGTGCTCATCCGCACGTGTATTTAGCACGGTCAATGCCTTCTTGTCATCGTCTTCCTGATTCAGTTTGATCTCCACCTGATGAGGAAGAATAGTGAAATACGGTACATGTAAAACATTTTCCACTTCTTTTATCTGCTCTATTTCAGCCATGATGGAGACCCTATTTTCCCAAAGCTTCGTTGAACCTGACATTGTCTCACTCAGTCTTACTATCCGGTCGCTCCCCTTGCTACCGATATTCATCGACTGATTATATTCATGAAAGAAATTTTTATAATGGAGATGCAAACCCAATGTAATAGCAATAAACAGGAAGCAAATGGATAATTGGATGATTAACAGGATATTTCTCGCACCACGTCGATTTCCCCTGTGCAAGAGACTCCGAAATCCCTGAACCGTTGCAGTCTTGATTATCCTACTAATAGACATGGAAATAAAGATGACCGTAGCGACCAATAAGCCGGCAAACACGACCATAAGAAACAGAAAGACCAAATGGGATTCAACCCATAATCCCTTGATATTAAGAGAGAGTATCCCGCTATTGATGGATCCGATAAGCAATTCTGATAAACTGGCAGCCATCATTAGAGCAAATACAAGGACGAATAGATCGATCAATAGGATTGTCATCCAGATCGATTTATAAGGTGCTCCCATCGTTTTTCGGAGTATCACCTCCCTGTTCCTGCCTAGCAACGAACTTACGGATAAATTGAGAGAGTTGATAAGGGC
>JAAYFR010000150.1 GCA_012728155.1 Bacteroidales bacterium
CCTAACCATTCTACTCCCGAATTCTTATATCTATTATATTTTTCGTACATATTAATTCTCAATTATCAGCTATCCATTATAAAGCGTTATTCACTTTTGAAGTTTCTTTTACATATCTCTTTTTTATTTCATAGCTTCCAACAAGTCAAAATAGGATGTAAGTGTTTACATATAAGCGTTATACTTATTTGTAAAAGGTTCTATTTTTCTTTTACATTTTAGCGAGTTTCTTTTACATAAGCATTAATTCTTCCTTTCATCAACTTTCAACTTTCTATTATCTCTTTAATCAGTCCTTCGCTTAGTTTTTCCAATTCAAGGAGTTCCTGCACCACTTCATCAATACTCCGCAGCGGTTTATGTTGGTAGAAATATTTATTAAAACTGATTTCATAGCCAATTTTGGTTTTATCTAAGTCAATCCAGGCTTCATCCACATGTGGTTTTACCTCACGCAGAAAATAGCCATGTATGGTTTCGCTGAGTGGAATATTTTCACTGTCACGTAAATCGCTTTGGCTTTCGTAGGTGATATAGTGGTCTTTTTTACCGGAAGGGTAATAGCCGAAATCGGGCAGTTGTTCCACAGTGCAATTGAGCTGTTTCAAGAGATTTTCCAATTTGTCGCCACTCAGTTTTTCTATTTTGCGAATCACCTTTTCTGCCGTTTCATCGTACCACGAAACAGCAGTTAAAATCTGATTTTTCTCACTTGCATTTAGCTTTATCTTTTCATCTTTCAGCACTTTATCTACTTTGGCAGTGAAAAGATTAAAATCATTAAACTCTTCCGTTCCGATTTTTTGCATCAGCAGTGTGGCTGTATCTAATAGCTCTTTCTGTTTTTCCCAGATGTCGGCAGTGGTCAACTCTTTGCGCCGTTTGGCATTAAGGTTCAATTCGTTTTTTTCGCACCATCCCAAAAGTTCTTTGGCTATGGATTGAATGTCGCTATATACTTTATCGCCGTATGTTTTATAAGCCCACTGCATCGGATCTTGTAATGTGCGGTCGTAACGCAGTGCTTCCAATCTCTCGGCACTGAATTGTGCTTTCAGTCGTGCCGGTCGGTCGATGGTTACTTTGTAATATCCAAAATCGCTATTGTCAAACAGTTTCGCTGCCAATCCGTCCTCTGCTTTACGTTCAATAGTTTCAAAATTGATATAGGCATTCTGAATTTCACGTATATGCTCGGCAGTCAGTTCGCAGTTTTTGGCACCTAAGTTTTTGCGTAGCTTGGCAAAGCGTTGCGACGCATCGATCAGCAATACTCTTCCTTTACGCTTTGCAGCTTTATTATTGCTCAGTAGCCAGATATAGGTGGTGATGCAGGTATTGTAAAAGAGGTTATTGGGCAGCTGAATGATACATTCCAACAGATCATTTTCAATAATATAACGGCGGATATTGCTTTCACCGCCGCCTGCATCGCCGGTAAAGAGGCTGGAGCCGTTGTGTACCGATGCAATGCGCGAACCGATGGTGCTTTGTGAGAGTGGTTTCATCTTATTGACCATCTCCATCAGAAAGAGTAACTGACCATCCGAAGAGCGGGGAGTGGCATCAACAATTTCAATATTTCCCCAATAGTCACTTAGACTCACTTCAAAACGCGGATCGATAATCTCTTTGCCGTCTTTGATATATTTCATATCGGTACTCCACGATTTGCCGTAGGGGGGATTGGAAAGCATAAAATCGAACTTTTCACCCGCAAACTCATCACTTGCCAGCGTCGATCCGACACGGATATTTTCCGGGTTGTCTCCCTTTATCATCATATCCGATTTGCAGATGGCGTAGGTTTCGTCGTTTATCTCTTTCTCGTAGAGATAGACATCGCTGTTGGTGCGGATTTCTCCATCTTCATCTTTGATAAAATTTTGTGATTCGGTGAGCATTCCACCCGAACCACACGCGGGATCATAGACTGTAAGTACCGGCGGAAGTTGTTGTTTTAGCGGTTCAAAAACGATATGCGTCATCAGGTTAATCACCTCCCGTGGGGTAAAGTGCTCTCCCGCCTCTTCGTTGTTCTCTTCATTGAATTTCCGAATCAGCTCTTCAAAAACGTACCCCATGCCTAAGTTGGTAAGCGGTGGCATCTTTCGTCCTTCGGGATCTTCTTTTTCAAAAGGCGTCAGGTTGATGTAGGGTGAAGTGAACTTCTCCAACACATCCAACAGCACATCTTTCGATGCCATGTGGCCTATTTGGCTTTTGAGATTAAATTTATCGATAATCTCCTTTACATTGGGACTGAATCCATTGAGATACTCCTCAAAATTTGCCTGTAAAATCTGCTGACTGTTGGTGGCGGTATCGTAAAGTCGTTGCAGCGTCCACGGGCTGGTGTTGTAAAAGACATAGCCGCTGGCATCCTGTAACCCTTTTTCGTCCCACTCGGTAAAACCGGCATCATCCCGCTGAAAAGTAAGTTCTTCCATCACGGCATCCTTGCTCGGCTCTAAAAG
>JAAYFR010000151.1 GCA_012728155.1 Bacteroidales bacterium
TCAATAAGGTGACCGCTTCATCAAAAGAAAAATCCTTTGGTGAGGCTAAAAAACGTTTCACTATTTTCTCTTTTCGACTCACCACACAAAGATATAAAAATAAAATTAATTGCAACTAAAATAGCATATTTTAGTTGCAATGATGCCTGTATTGGTTGTGAAAATCGTATGGCTATTTGCATGCTGGTATAATTGAGATAGCTTACGAAAAGTGATAAGTAAATTGATTTAGTGTAGTTGACCTCATTTATATTTTGACATTGACCGTTACTTTCAAAATAGATAAATAACCTTCATTTATCTTGTGTTATCGTATATTTCGTGCAAAAAATTTATTCTTTTCCGTTTATTATGTTAAAATCAAAGAAAAAGTTGCATTATAAATACAAATCGTTTTTCTTTGTATTCAAAATTTGGGAAAAATGAGCAATTCATTATTAAACGGATATTGGTGGCGCTACTTGCAACTTGAAAAGTCGTAAGGAAGAGCATCATGCGTTTATAGTGAATGAAGAAATATAAAAAGCCTGTCGCAATCCTGCGACGGGCTTTTTTCGTAATGGGCCGGCTTGCGTGTGTGATGAATAGGGGTGGGAGCTTCTTTACCAAGTGGAATTAGCAATCGGCCGTCGGTGTGGAGAATTATTAAACAATATGAATTATGCAAAAATATGCAGTAAACGAAAAAGGGTACTACGGGGAATTTGGCGGGGCTTATATTCCCGAGATCCTGCACAAGTGTGTGACCGATTTGAAAGAGTCTTACCTCCGCATTATGGAAAGCGAACGATTCCGACAGGATTTTGAGCAGTTGCTTCGTGATTATGTGGGGCGTCCTTCACCGTTATATCTCTCTAAGCAGCTTTCGAAACGGTATGGCTGCAAGATATACCTGAAACGGGAAGACCTGAATCATACAGGCGCGCACAAGATCAACAATACTGTCGGGCAGATACTGATTGCCCGGGAAATGGGTAAAACACGGATTATTGCCGAGACCGGAGCAGGGCAACATGGCGTGGCTACGGCTACCGTCTGTGCGCTGATGCAGATGCCCTGTACTGTTTATATGGGAAAAACCGATGTGGGACGCCAGCAGGTGAATGTGAAAAAGATGGAGATGTTGGGGGCGACAGTAGTACCGGTCACTTCGGGCAATATGACGCTGAAAGATGCCACGAATGAGGCAATACGTGATTGGTGCACTCATCCGGGCGATACCCATTATATCATTGGTTCGACGATCGGCCCGGATCCCTATCCTGATATGGTGGCGAGGTTACAGTCGGTCATCAGTCAGGAAATAAAAGAACAACTGGCCAGGGAAGAGGGACGTGACTATCCCGATTATCTCGTTGCCTGTGTGGGTGGAGGAAGTAATGCCGCCGGGACAATCTATCATTACCTTAATGACGAGAGAGTAGCTATTGTGTTGGCTGAAGCGGGAGGAAAAGGGATTGATAGCGGAGAATCGGCTGCAACGATCCATTTGGGAAGCAGGGGGGTGCTCCATGGTTGCAGGACACTTCTGATGCAGACCAAAGATGGACAGATTACCGAGCCCTATTCAATCTCGGCCGGACTGGATTACCCCGGTATCGGCCCTATCCATGCACATCTTGCATCGACAGGACGCGCGCAGGTATTGGCTATCAACGATGATGAGGCACTCAAGGCCGCTTTCGAGCTTACCCGGAATGAAGGGATTATCCCCGCCCTGGAGTCCGCCCACGCTTTGGCCGCGCTTGAAAAGGTTGTATTCTCTCCCGACGATATTGTGGTACTGACCCTTTCGGGAAGGGGTGA
>JAAYFR010000152.1 GCA_012728155.1 Bacteroidales bacterium
CGCTGGTACTGGGCTGGTACATCGCCGGTGCAACCTCATATCATCCTCATATGATCCTCGTATCATCCTCATGTGTATATGAGGATGCACAAGCCTTGTACCAGTCTTGAACCTGATATCGGAATACTAAATCCCTTTTTGATAAATGGAGAAGTCTAAATCAATTCAAGCTTGGATCATTAAAAGTATCACCCTGACTGATATCACCTGTCTGCATTCCTTTCCGGAACCAATAGGTACGTTGGGCAGCAGTACCATGTGTAAAAGAATCGGGCACGCTGTAGCCCATGGACCGCTTCTGGATTGTATCGTCGCCCACGGCAGTAGTAGCACTAATGGCCGACTCTAAATCGCCCGGCTCCAGTTGAATCATATTCATCTTCTGGGCATGATACACCCACACGCCTGCCAGGAAATCAGCCTGTAGCTCGAGTTTCACGTTTAGCCTGTTCTGTTCTCTCTCGCTAATTTTCCCCCGGTACTGATTCACTTGGTTAATAATCCCCAGAAGGTGCTGCACGTGATGCCCCACCTCATGAGCGGTAACATACGCCATGGCCAGATCACCTTTGGCACCAAACTCCGACCTCAACTGGTGAAAAAAGTTAAGATCGATATACATCTTCTGATCCGCCGGGCAATAAAACGGCCCCACGGAAGCTGTTGCACCTCCACATTCCGATACTGTTGCATCGGTAAAAGTAACCAGGGTAGGTTTCACGTAATTCTGCTGCAATTGTGTCCTGAAAATTTCGCTCCACACGTCATTAGCACTATTAAAGACACCTAGGGTAAACACTTTCAGCTCCTCGTTCTCGTTTACGCGAGAAGGATCAGTTATAACCTCTGTCGACTGATCCGGCACCACGCTATTTACCATATTAACCGCCTGAAAGGGATCTTGTCCCAAAAGCAACGCGATAACAGCAATAACAATAGCCCCTAGTCCTCCGACAGCAGCGTTTCTTTTCCCTCTGCCTCTACCTCTTCGATCTTCGTAATTTGCCTCACTATCATTTCTGTTGATCCACTTCATACGACTAATGATTTATCTCGGATATTTTCGTGAAAACAAATTTAAATAAAAAAATTATCTAATAAGCGTTTTTGACCTAAACTGTTTCGTTATCTAATAGTCTTCCCCACCTCAGCTGCTAAGAGTAATGAAAGGAAAAATAACTGGAACCGCCTTGATATTACCAAAAAAAACATTGAGAAAGACACACTATTTTCCTTGTATTTCAAAAGTACAACTTTACTTTTGCGTGATTATTCCGATTAAACGATTCTCGCCAAATTACTTGTTGATCTTTTGGCGTACAATATATTCATCGTATCTGTATTGACGTTTTAACCAGAAACCGGCCGGAATTCCCAACACGTTCTCAAAGGAGGCAGCCATATCAGGAGTAATCTCGCTTTCACCTTTTAGCACTGCAATTATCGTTTTCTCCGGGTTTCCGGTGCGAATCGCGAATTCTGTGGGTTTCAAGTTGATCTCTTTCAACTTCTCGGTCAAAGTCTCTCCCGGATGAAATGCAATATCTAAAATAAATTCGTTCTTTTTTGTCATAGTTACTCCTTTCAATAGAGATGATTATTCAAGCTTGTTAAAACATCGGCTGGTATTCCTTTTAAATTCAGCCAACGCCCAATTAGCTTGTTATTACTATTATAACGCAATGTATACCATTTAGTTTACATATCAATAAATAACACCTGTTACCGTAAACTAAAAGTGCTCTCTGAATTAATAACACAATAATTGACTCCCTTACATTAAGCGAGGCCTTGCGGTATATTTCGGAGAAAGAAGAGATACTTGACAAC
>JAAYFR010000153.1 GCA_012728155.1 Bacteroidales bacterium
GATAATGATAAATAACAATATACGCAAACATTTTAATGGCTATTTTCGAGAAAATATGACCGATATGTGATAACTTATTACCAAAAAATATCAACTAAACAATCATTCCGACTTTTCGGAGTGGACTCATATATAAGAAGATTAAAAGAGCGAGGTAAGAGCAAGATAAGAGTAAAGTAAGAGAAAAGGAGTTATGGATAGTCGCATCAATATAATTAAAGGCGTTCATCCCGGCAAACTGATAGAAAGGGAGTTGAAGAAAAAAATATTACCCAACTCCTTTTAGCAACGAAAACGGGTATTACTTATCAAACGATTAATGCTATCATTGCGGGACGACGAAACCTTACTACAGAACAGGCATTAAAAATAGAATCAGTTCTGGGGTATGAAGAGGAATTTCTGTTCATTCTGCAATCATTTCATGGTATTGAACAATATAAGAATACTGAATTTGCCCAACTTTATCCCAAAGCTCCTAAAAACAAGAAAAATCTATTCTGGGATCAATACATCCAATAATACTATTGTTGAACGGCATTTCGTCTATGGTATTTCATTTATATTTCCTTTCAAAATTCAATTTTTAAGGTGGGTATTTTCACTCCGGGAGATTATTGAGGAGTTGACTTATTGTGGAGTACAATAGAATTTTGCAACTTTTTCCATAACGTCACCTTTATAAAGGACAAGTATATGATATTTTATCCAATATAAAAGACAAATGACTGAAAACTTGTTTTGTGTAACTAGCAAATTTACAATGTACAAAAAGTGGCAATGTTGAATGTACAACTTTTGGCAATATGCGATGTACAGGTTTAACATTATATTAACTATCTCTTTTATATTGTTCAACTGTTCTTTATTCTTTTTCCAGGAAAGTTTTCCTGTTATCCATACGGTAACCGCTTCCTTCGAACCTGATCACTTCACAACGATACAGCAGTCTATCCAGGATAGCGGTTGCCAATACTTCATCATCCAGTGTCTCAGCCCACTGGCTGGGGGACTTGTTGGTGGTGATGATGATCGAGCACTGCTCATGCAGGTGATTGATCAGGTTGAACAGGGCCACCGCCTCACTTTTTTTCACCGGGAACATCATGATGTCATCTATGGCAATCAGGTGTGCCCTGGTGTATCGCTTGTAGGAGCTCATTGCCGAGGAGATGATCTCTTTCCTGTTCAATACGCCGACCAGGTCCGCCATGGTGGTAAAATAGGCCCGGTAACCTTTCCTGATGGCATCATTGACCAGCCCGCCGGCCAGGTATGTTTTACCGGTACCGCTGGGTCCCATCAGCACAAGGTTGTATAGCTGGTCAACCCAGAGCAACTCCCTAAGCTGCGTCATTTGCCTTATACCGATGCTGCTCGAAGCCTTATAGTCATAATCATCCAGTTCGTGCGCACGTGGTAGACGGGCCTGTTTGATCCTGCGGCGGTAATCGTTGAGCTGTCGTTGCTCGATCTCCTTTACTAGCATGTTCTCCAGAAAGTCCGCGTATCCCGGTGTGTCAATGCTCGCCTGGTGAAGTAACGGCTGCAGGTTCCCTCTCAGATACCCAAGACGGAGCATGCCGGCATACTGCTTCATGTTTTCCATCTGCTTCATGGCTCCATGATTTGATCGTACCGGTTTATCCTGCTTCTCTCGGGTATGTATGCAGCCGTGTCATATTGCCCCATTTGAACACCCTCACGCAATACGCTTATTACCGGCTGGGGCTTTTTCTGTTGGCGGCTTGACTCCTGGTAATGCGCCGCGGCCTCTTTCAGGTGAAAGGCATTATAAAGTCCGTTCTCGAGGCAGTAACCGAGTGCACTTGCGACAGACTCTTCACCATACTCACCCATCACCTCCCGTATCACCTGAAGATTGTCCCTCAGGTAACGGGGCTTGTCCTTGTGTATCGTATCCCGCCAGTTATGGGCGTATTTTTCAACACACATTCTTTTGCGACCTTTGCCGTAAAAACGATTTATGGCAACAACAACCAGAAAGATCAGCCGCCCATTGAGTAAAGAAGAGGGGTTCCGGTATATAGA
>JAAYFR010000154.1 GCA_012728155.1 Bacteroidales bacterium
ATCCAAAGGAACTCTCTCAGCCTACAATAATAATACATTCATAGCGCTTTGTCAATCATATATTCATATGATTAAAATTGTTGATTTTCTATTTCATTAGATTTTTTCTTCGCTCAACATAGTCAAAACAAGTTTTGCCTCTGTGTTCACTTATCGAAAAAATTCAAATGTATCATATGGAACTCGCAATTAATCATGAACTTGGGTAAAATCATTTTAATGCTCGTTTCATATTATTTTCACAGACAATGCGACACAGGTCCCTTCCTCTATTTGGGAGTGAATGACTAATTCCGCACCTATCTGCCGGGCACGCCGTTCCATATTTTTCAGACCGTTCCGGTGGTTATTTTCACATTGTACCACATCAAACCCAATCCCATCATCCTCAATGATCATTGTAAATAACGAGTGACTATATGAAAACTGGATGGTTGCCATGCCACATCTGGAATATTTCACGAGGTTATTGACCGCCTCTTTGGCAATCAGGAAAATATTCCTCCGCACATCCATCGAGAGCGCCAGATTCTCCATCTCCGGAGGAGTAATAATCTGAAAACGGATATTTTTTAATTCAAACAACGGGATGGCATATTCACGGATACGTAAGTCAAGATACCGGAACTTGTCGTTCGCCGGATTGACCGACCAGACAATGTCATCCATCGACTCCAGCATATTGTGCGCGTTGGCGCCTATCTTCCTGAGCAGATCACCCGCATATTGGCTGTTGTCCAACTGCGATTGCAACAAATCACTCATAATGGAAATGCTGCTGAGTGTGGAGCCGATATCATCGTGCAGATCCGACGCTATTTTTACCCGCATCTTATGCAGCTTGATGATATTTTTTATCCTGTCGATATAGATAGAATAGGCGATAAGCGCGACGGTGGCGACAAGCAAGGCGATAAACCACCAGGCGCGGTAAAAAGGCTGCACTACCCGAAACCGGAATTGGCCAATATCCCCGTCCCTGCCGTCATGCGCCATTTTCGCACGCACCTTGAACACATAGTTGCCGGGGGGCAGCGAATTGTAGCTTGCATAACGGTGTGGCAGGTAGGGCGACCATTCCCGGTCTATCCCTTCTAATTTATACTGATAATCAATCCCTTCATTATCCTTTAGTTTTACGGAAGCGAACTCGAAAGCGATAAAATTCTGGTTATTGGGCAAACGGTACCTTTTGCCGGCAGCCGCCATCGCCGCCGGATCGGGTTTTCCCATGACCGACACAGTGGATATAATCACCGGAAGCGGTTTATAGGTCTGCTGCTTGTCTAAACGGTTATCAACGGCAAAAAAACCTTCCTCGTAACTGATATAGGTCACACTGTCATCCGGAACGATCCGGTATACGAAACGTCCGAATCCGTTCCTATCGTTATAATGGACTATCTTCTCCTCTCCGTTTTCATCGATGACCAGCCGGTCGGCTCCATTTTGGGTGCCAAACCAAACAGTATGGTCTTTCCCCTCCTCGATTGAATAGACATCGTTGCCCGACAAACCGTTCGCCGTGGAATAAAGCGTGGCGTTTCGCACGCCCGTTTCATCAATCTGCAATTTATACACCCCTGTGAATAAAGAAGATATCCATAAATTGTGTTGGTGATCGAGCATCACATCCCGTATCCATGCGGTGGCAAATGCCGAATCCGGCTTCAGCGACTCATACGATTGCATATGGCGGAGTGCCATTTCTCCATCGCCACCTATTTCCGGCTTGAAACGATGCAGTCCGAAGATACGGTCTCCCATCCACCAATAGCCGTATTTGTCTTTGACCATCTTTTCAATACGCAAATTCAGCGTCGTGTCCGATAGAATCTCCGTCTTCCGGAACTCTCCCAAACGGTACTCGAATAAACCTCTTTGGCATGCCAGCAATAGGCTGCCATCCTCTTCAAACTGATACCATCTCAGCAGTTCTATCC
>JAAYFR010000015.1 GCA_012728155.1 Bacteroidales bacterium
GCCCAAAGAACAATCCGGCGATCATGCCCACTTTTCCCGGCATAAGATCGGTGGCATATACCAGTATGGCGGAAAATGCGGAAGAGAGAATCAAGCCGACAAACACCGCAAGGACGATGGTCGCCCAAAGGACGGCGTGAGGCATTAAGAGTGCGAAAGGGGCAGCTCCGAGGATAGAAAACCAGATGATGTATTTCCTGCCGAATCGGTCGCCCAAAGGGCCTCCCACGATGGTGCCGGCAGCCACGGCGGCAAGGAAAGTGAACAGGTACAACTGCGAGTGTTGCACCGAGACATTGAATTTCTCAATCAGGAAAAATGTAAAATAGTTGCTCATACTTGCCATATAGAAGTATTTGGAGAAAATAAGGAAGAGCAGTATGATTAACGAGCCAGCCACCTTTTTCCGTGGGAGCTTAGGGGCCCTTTCCAACTTTATCTTTCCCTGAGCAGACCGTCTTATATGCAGATGTGCCCGGTACCATCTTCCAACCCTGAAAAGGATGATGATAGCCAGTAAAGCGACCAAGGTAAACCATATGATGGCGGGTTGACCGAAAGGGATCACAATCAGTGCCGCTAAGAGAGGCCCCATGGCACTTCCGAAATTCCCGCCTACCTGAAAAATAGATTGCGCAAGCCCTTTCCTCCCTCCTGATGCTAATTGTGCCACTTTGGACGACTCCGGATGAAAGACTGATGAACCGATCCCCACAAGGGTAACTGCCAGAAGGAAGGTGTGAAAATTGGAGGCTATCGACAAGACCGCAAGTCCGATCAAGGTGAAGCCCATCCCTACAGAGAGTGAAAATGGTTTTGGATATTTATCCGTATAAAAACCAATGAAGGGCTGGAGTACGGACGAAGCGAATTGAAAGGTAAGTGTGATGACACCTATCTGTGTGAATGAAAAATTAAATTTCTCTTTAATAATGGGGTATACGGCTGGAATAACCGATTGCATCATATCGTTGAGCAGGTGGGCAACACTGATCGTAAACAGGATTGTATAAATCGTTTTTTGATCGATCATTTCGGACTGCACTCTGCTTGCCGGCTGTAGTTTATTTTCTGTCTCCCTGTCTGAATTCATTGGAATGATCTTTCGTCTCTTCTATTAGGGAAAGAACGTATTCGGCCTATTATTGTTTAGTGGTTTCTTGTGATTCTTGTTGGTGAGTAACTATTCTTCTTGTTCCGTTTTGTCCCCTTTTTAAAACTATTTATGGTGCGGACTGTTATATGCAGTGCGAAGTATTATTTAAAATTCACAGCGAAGTGTTGTTTTCAAATAGTTTGATTATATCAGGCTATCTCATCCAAGAAAATAACGCTCAAACAGACAGATAAATGATCCATAATGATTTACCTGCGATTTTTCGTGATTTCAATCCCATAGAAGATAAGATGTTGCAGGTCATCGATAATAAGGGCAAAGTGGTTCACGAAGCGTGGATGCCTGCATTGGATGACAAGACCATTATTGAGGCTTATACACAGATGCTGTATGAACGGATAGCCGACGAGATGGCTGTCTCCTACCAGCGGCAGGGGCGCATGTACACCTATACGCCTAATATGGGACAGGAGGCAATTCATATTGCGGCCGGAATGAATATGCGGCGCGAGGATTGGATGGTGCCTTCGTTTCGTGAGATGGGCACCCTGCTGGCGAAAGGGGCAACTATGAAAGATATGTTTCTCTTTTATCTTGGAAATGAATATGGAGGCAGCTTTAAGGATGCCCATCATCTCCTGCCTATCGCAATCTCCATCGGTACACAGTTTCATCACGCTGTAGGTATCGGCTATTCCGTCAAATACCAGAAAAAGGATGAGCTGGTCTACACCTTTATCGGTGATGGCGGTACGTCGGAGGGCGATTTCAGCGAAGGGCTCAACTTTGCCGGCGTCTGGCAGGTACCGGTAATTTTCACGATACAGAATAACCAGTATGCTATTTCCGTACCGGTGAGCTCACAGACCAATTCAATCAACTTAGCGGTGAAATCGGTTGCTTTCGGTATTCCCGGTATCAAGGTGGATGGGAATGATTTTTTTGCCATGTACCATGCTTATCAGACTGCCTCCGAATATGCCCGGTCGGGCAAAGGAGCCGTGTTGATCGAGGCATTCACCTATCGCCGTGGTGCGCATACCACCTCCGATGATCCTTCGAAGTATCGGGGGAAGGATGAAGAGGAACTGTGGGGACTGACCGATCCGTTGATTCGTTTAAAAGGTTATATGCAGGACAAAGGAATATGGACTATCGATGAGAGAGAACTCATTGAGGAATATAAATCGGAGATCGATGCCCAGTTTGTGGATGCGGAGAACAACAAGTCTTATCCTATAGATGATATATTCGAACATATGTACACCGATATGCCGGACGAATTGAAGAGACAAAAGATGGAATATGCACAATTTTTAAGCTGGAAGGAGAAGAGAAGATGAGCGTAATGACCATGGTGAAAGCGATCAATAACGCACTCGACATAAAGTTGAATGAAGATAGCAGTATTGTCATCTACGGTGAAGATGTGGGAGTGGAGGGTGGCGTTTTCCGGATAACCGAAGGGTTGCAGAAGAGATATGGCGCCGATCGTGTTTTCGACTCTCCGCTGGCGGAATCGGGTATCGTAGGCACTGCCCTGGGAATGGCGGTGTCGGGGCTGAGGCCTATTGTAGAACTGCAGTTCGAAGGGTTTACTTTTCCGGCATTTAACCAGATACTCTCCAATGTGTCCCGCATGCAGAACCGTTCCCGTAAAAAATATGGAGTTCCTATGGTGATCCGCTTCCCTTATGGAGGGGGTGTCAATGCATTGGAACACCATTCCGACAGTCCGGAGGCACTTTTTGCACATATTCCCGGTCTCAAGGTGGTAATCCCCTCTACTCCCTACGATGCAAAAGGGTTGATGATTGCCGCTGTGGAGAGCAATGACCCGGTTATCTTTATGGAACCGAAGCGGATCTATCGTGCCATTAAGCAGGAGGTTCCGGAAGAGAA
>JAAYFR010000155.1 GCA_012728155.1 Bacteroidales bacterium
GCATTAGTGGCATCCGCCGGAAATTCCAATACAAACCGCGCTTTTCCGTTGAAGGAGATCGCATAGGGAAAAGCATCCTCTTTGAGGAACTCCTCGTTCCATGCCGGCCATTGAGCATCACATACCGATCTGTCATACCCCAACGCATGCCAGAGTTCTTCCGCCATATGCGGGGCAAAGGGAGCAAGACAAACCACCAATTCGTTCAGGATTACCCTCTTGGAACATTTCAATGCGGTGAGCTCGTTCAAGCAGATCATAAAAGCGGAAACCGACGTGTTAAAAGAGAAATGCTCGATATCGAACGATATCTTTTTAATCAGTTTATGCAACGATTTCAACTCCTCCTTCGCCGGCTGGTCGTCTGTCACCGATAAATTCCCATCCCTATAAAACAGGGCCCACACTTTCCGCAGAAAGCGGTGTACCCCGTCGATCCCGTTGGTATCCCACGGTTTGGACTGCTCAAGCGGTCCCAAGAACATTTCGTAAAGGCGAAGGGTATCGGCACCATATCTCTCCACAATATCATCGGGATTGACCACGTTGAACATCGATTTCGACATCTTCTCGATAGCCCATCCGCAGAGATACTTCCCCTCTTCGAGGATAAACTCCGCCGTCTTGTATTCGGGGTTCCAGTTCCGGAATGCTTCTATATCGAGGATATCGTTATGCACGATATTGACATCCACATGAATGGGTGTCACATCATACTCCTCTTTCAAATTCAGCGACACAAATTTGTTTGTCCCTTTTATCCGGTACACGAAGTTGCTTCGCCCCTGAATCATCCCCTGGTTCACCAGTTTTTTAAAAGGTTCCTCCTCGCAGGAAACACCCAGGTCGAACAGGAACTTGTTCCAGAAACGGCTGTAAACGAGGTGTCCGGTAGCATGCTCGGTGCCCCCTATATAGAGATCTACATTCCGCCAGTAGCTATTCACCTCTCCCGACACCAGTGCATTGTCGTTCTCAGGATCCATATAACGGAGATAATAGGCCGACGATCCCGCGAATCCGGGCATTGTATTCAGTTCCAGAGGATACCCCTCTTTGGTCTGCCAGTTGTTTGCCCGTCCCAATGGCGGTTCTCCGGTTTCGGTGGGGAGGTATTTATCCACCTCAGGGAGCTCTAATGGCAGATCGCTTTCGTTGAGCGTGTATGGCATACCCTCTTTATAGTAGATCGGAAACGGCTCTCCCCAGTAGCGTTGCCTTGAGAAAATGGCATCCCGGAGGCGGAAATTGATCTTCCGGTAGCCCAATTCCCGTCTCTCCACCTCATCGATGGCGGCGGGAATAGCCTCCTTTACACTCATCCCGTTCAAGAAACCGGAATTTATCATGACCCCCTCCTTGGCATCGAAACTCTCTTCCGACACATCGCACCCCTCAATCAGGGGGATGATGGGCAGGTTGAAATGTTTGGCAAAGGTGTAGTCGCGACTGTCATGTGCCGGCACCGCCATAATAGCGCCTGTGCCGTATCCGGCCAGCACATAGTCCGAAATCCATATCGGAAGCTGCTCTCCAGTAAAGGGGTGTATGGCATGGGAGCCGGAAAATATTCCGCTGACCGATTTATCGGCAATACGCTCCCGTTCGGTTTTTTTCTTTGTCTTGACGATATATTCCTCTACCGCTTCACGCTGTTCATCGGTGGTGAGTGCTTCCACCAGCTCACTTTCGGGCGCAAGCACCATGAAAGTCACTCCGAAAATCGTATCGGCACGGGTGGTAAAAATATCGAAAGTGATCTCCCGGGAGGTCTTGAAATGCATGACGGCTCCTTCACTTCGTCCTATCCAGTTCCGTTGTGTCTCTTTCAAGGAGTCTGTCCAGTCCACCTTTTCCAGTCCATCCAACAAGCGCTGCGCATATGCTGAGACACGCAAGCACCACTGCCGCATCTTTTTCTGCTCCACCGGATAACCTCCACGAATAGAAAGCCCCTCGCTCACCTCGTCGTTGGCGAGTACTGTGCCTAATTGCGGGCACCAGTTCACCATGGTATCACCCAAGTAAGCAATTCGATAGTTCATCAGGATCTCCTGCCGTTCTTTCTCCGATTTGGCATTCCACTCCCCAGCCGTAAAGGTCATCGGTTCGTTGCAAGCAAGGTCGAGACCGCCACTCCCCTGTTGCGAGAAGAGCTCCACCAGTTCTTCGATAGGTCGTGCCTGTTGCGCCTGGTTACAGTAATAGGAATGGAACATACGGATAAACGCCCACTGCGTCCACTTGTAATAACCGGGATCGCAGGTGCGCACTTCACGGCTCCAGTCGTAGGAAAATCCTATTTTATCCAGTTGTTGGCGATAGCGCTTGATATTGTTTTCCGTGGTAATCGCCGGATGTTGTCCGGTTTGAATGGCATACTGTTCCGCCGGCAGGCCGTAGGCATCATAACCCATCGGATGCAACACATTGAATCCCTGTAATCTTTTATATCTTGAATAGATATCCGATGCAATATATCCCAGTGGATGTCCCACATGCAGACCTGCCCCTGAAGGGTAGGGGAACATGTCGAGTACATAAAATTTGGGTTTCGACCGATCTTCGGTCACTTTATATGTCTGCTGTTCAATCCAGTATTGCTGCCACCGTTTTTCTATCTCTCTGAAATTGTAATCCATTCCTTAATCACTTTAAAAACGGTGCAAATATAGTGAAAGCCGAGTGAAATACCAAGCTTGCTTGACTATTTCCGAGGCGGGAGGGGGCACGCATCCTATATCACCTACACATACATTTCTTGGATAATGTCCGCATATCTTTCCAGGATTATTTTTCGTCGCAGTTTGAGCGTATTGGTCAGCTCTCCTTTTTCCATAGTGAACGGTTCGGGCAACAAAGTAAAATGTTTAATCTTTTCATAGGAGGTAAATTGTGCCTGCAGCAGTTCTATCCGTCCAAAAATAAAAGCATTGATCTCACGATTTTTCACCAACTCTTCTATCGAATCGAACGGAATACCCCGTTCCAGTGCATATCCTTTGAGTGCTTCATAGTTGGGGACAATCAGCGCACTTACAAATTTCCGCTCATCACCAATCACAGCCACCTGATCGATATATTTGTCTTCACCTATACGTGTCTCGATCATTTGCGGCGCTATATATTTCCCATTGGAGGTCTTATAAAGATCTTTGATTCGATCAGTGAGGATAATTTCATTATTATCTGTAAGTGAGCCCGCATCCCCTGTTCTGAAATAGCCATCTTCGGTAAAAGCAGCTTTTGTCGCCTCCGGTTTGTTATAATAACCGGATGTCACTGTCGCCCCTTTTAGCAATATCTCATTATTTTCTCCTATCTTCACTTCCACATCAGGCATCACTTTTCCTACTGTACCTATGCGGAACCCTTTCGCCGGAAAACAACTCACGGTGGCAGTAGTTTCGGTAAGGCCGTAACCATAAATCAGGTGTACATCTATACTTTGCATAAATTCATTGATGGTATCCGACAAAGGCGCTCCTGCCACGGGAAAGAAATTGCCCCGATCAATTCCCACTACCCGCTTTACCAGATAAAAAACGGTATGTCTGTAAAGAAAAAATTTCAACTGGTTACCTATCGGCGCTCGCTTCCCTTCGTTCACAAATTCCAAATTATGCCGGCGACCTGTTTTCACGGCATCGGTAAACAGCCATTTCATGATTCCCGACGCACTCTCCATTTTCTCTTTTACGCCATCATATACCTTTTCCCAGAAGCGGGGAACGTTGCTCATCAGCGTAGGCCGAACCTGTTTGATCGTCTCCCTAATTTCACCCGGCTCCCTGTTCACCGCAACCACTATCCCCCGGTAGAGGCAGAAATAACTCCATGCCTTTTCAAAGATATGCGTTAACGGAAGAAAACACATGGAGAGCTCTTTTTCCGACAAATTATCAAGCCGAATATCATGGATCTTGAATGCTTCCGAAAAATTAGTGTATGTCAACATTACTCCCTTGGGTTCACCGGTAGTACCTGAAGTATAAATAATTGTGGCCAGATCATTGTTATTCAGCTGCTTCAACCTGGCATTCACCAATGCCAGCGACTCGGAATTATCCCCTGTAGTGATGAAATCATCAAAGTAAACCGAGGTTTTATCATCGGGTCTTAACACCACATTCCTGTCGAAGACAATCAACCTCTCCAAAAAACGGCTCTCCTGCTGTACCTTGAATGCGTTATTATATTGAAACTGCTCGCCCACAAAAAGCAAATTTATCCGGGCATCATTTACAATATAACTCACCTGCTGCGGCGATGCGGTAGCATACATCGGTACAGTCACCCCCTTGTTGGCATACACTGCAAAATCAGTTATCAGATATCTCCCCATATTTTGAGAATATACGCCTACATTATCTCCCGGTTTCAATGCCATCTCAGCCAAAGCCTGTGCCAGTTTCATAACCTTATCGGAAAGTTCGTTCCATGACAAATGCAACCACTTCCCAACCGGATCCTGATACATGATCGCCGTCCGCTTTCCATATCTCTTAGCTTGCGTGTGGATGAGTCCACCTAAATGAGAATTTACCATTGTCTTCAATTTCATTAGTCGTTTTGAGTCGCCTTCGCTCCTCGATTTTCAATTCTCGCAACGGCATAATTCAAACGAGTTTGTCTTCTGCTCGTATTGCTTAACGAAAACGTTCAATTTAATTCTTTCAAAAATACACCTTTCTTCCGATTATCCACCAAAATAATCTATTTTTTTTTACTTAACAATCTAAAAACTCAGAAATTAATTAACTACACTTAACGAGTTTTTTTGACGAAAAACAGAAGCTACCTGCTATCTTTGCATTGTTATGGAAAGACTTATCATTATATCCCTTACACTATTGTCAGCTCTTTTACCCGCCGGGGTAAAAGCGCAGGGTTATTATGCTGCCCATATGATCCCGGAATCGGAGAAACCGGTTTCCCCCATCTATCTGATGCCGAATGTGTACCCTGCAGTTGTCTTGGAGGGTGATACCGTGGCCTGCATGTGGCTGAATGATTTTATTAAGTACTCCCCCCTTAATTTCCTCAATAACAAAGATCAGATAGCCTATACAAAACTGCTGCGTGATGTGAAGAAGACGCTGCCCTATGCCAAAGAGATTGCCGCCATCATATTGGA
>JAAYFR010000156.1 GCA_012728155.1 Bacteroidales bacterium
AAACTGTATAGTAGGCGCTACCCGCACACGGGAGCGGAATAGATCTTTCAACTCCTTCTCAAATTTCTCCGAAGGGTGGTCACAACCTACACGCACCACGATCTCATCGGTACCCAAATCGTTGGTATAAACATCAATGATATAATCTTTTATCTGAGGTATATTATCGAGCAGGTCATAAAGTGCCGGCGGATAGAGCGAGGTCCCTTTGAATTTGATGAGCTGTCCTTTTCGACCTACGAGGGGAGTTAGCCGGATCGTGTTTCTTCCACATGCACAAGGCGAACTATAATAAGAGCAGATATCTCCCGTTCGGAATCGCAGAAGCGGCATTCCCATGACTCCCAGTGTGGTGATGGTCACTTCTCCCGGTTCACCTTCTGCCACCGGTTTCCCATTCTCATCCAAAAACTCGGTGATAATCAGTTCCGGCTGCAGATGTCCACCATGCTGCTGTTCACATTCGGTAAACGATGCCTGCATCTCGGTTGAAGCATAGGTGCTCAACAGCATGGGCACATGCCATTTCTCATGGATCCGTCGCCCCAACGTACTCAGCGTGAAATCGGGATTGCGGAGATTCTCGCCGATACAAATCGCTTTTTTTATCGAACTCGCATTGTAATCGATACCATTGTTTTCCGCATATTCAATCAATTTGAGCAAAAATGAAGGTACCACCATACAAAATGTGGGTCTCACGGTGCGGATACTGTCCCATTGCAGTTGGGGAATCCCGTTGCCTACCCGTATAATCCCTGTACCGAGCATACGCGCTCCCATAAAGTAGGCCAATCCGGCCATAAACCGTCGGTCGAGCGTGGTCATCAGTTGCATCACATCATCCGGTGAACAACCGGCGGTGGAGAAGGAGAGATACTCATTGTAGGCCAGCCGGTCGAGATCGCTATTGGTCAATGCACACAGCACCGGTTCCCCCAACGTGCCGGATGTGGTGACGTAATCAATGATTTCCGAGCGATCCACACAGATAAAATCGTGGTTGTAATTTTGCAGATCTACCTTATCGGTAGTAGGCAATTGGCATAAATCTTCCAGCGTTTGAATTTTTCGGAAATCGATCTTATTTTCGGCAAACATCCTTTGGTAAAAGGGTGAACGGGCTGCCAGATATTCGATATTTTCCACCAGCAACTTCTCCTGGAATTTCTTGATCGTCTCTGCCGATTCAAACTGAATATGAGCATAATGTTTCATTTCGTAGCTATTTTTCTAATTTTTTTCTCAATAATTTCCATATCTCCTGACCGTGGGATCTCTTTTGTCAATGCCGCTTGCCAGTAATTGAGCGCATCGGCAGGTTTGTCCTGTGAAAAGTAGTAATCTCCCAACAGCTCATAGGTGTAAAAATAGTCAGCATTGGTCTGCAGGAATGTCTCTAACAGCTGCGAGTCCACGGTTTCCCTCTTTTTAATGGCACCTGCAATTTCACCTTTTAACCGACGATAATCCTTTACCCGGTCATAAGTACCGGAAAGAAGCCCGCCATCAGGTCCAATCGCCAAATCTATATCCACGCTGGAAAAGCTTATTTTCACACTATCCATCTTCCCAAAAATCTCACCCAGGTCATACATTACAAACTCACCCAATTGCCACGGTGGGGTGCCAACCCACATTTTCAACTGTTGCGGCTTAAAAACTACTGAGTGATGGGCTATAAACTGGTTGAGGGACTTTTCATTGGTCAATCCGATCAGCTTATCATTCAAACCCAACGTATCGCGCAAGATTTCAACGGCAATCTGAGGATCGACTTTTCCTTTTTTATCAAGCAATTCGTTCATCCGGCGTAAACGGTAGTCACTGTCCGTCGTACGGATATTTTCCTCATTTTTTCGGTCGTTCCTGAAAACTTCTGACTGATAGTGGTTTGTACATATAATCCGTTCGGACGATGATTGGTAGAGCCCTATTTTATCGGGCGATTTCTCAATAATCACCGCTTTGCCGTCTCTTGCCGAACCAATCAACAGGCTTTCGGCCACAAATGTTTTGTGTGCTTCTGCAATTTTACAGGCTTCGTCAATAGTCGCGGCATACTGTAAAATAATACGTGCCAGAAGTGAAATGGGTGTTGCCGAACCGGTGGGAATCGAAGCTTGCGAAGCATTAATGGTAACGGTCAATCCAGTTTCGTTCATGCCTGAAAGCACCCCCGTCATGCCAATCCAACAGACGGAGGCAAATTTATATCCTTTGTCAGGATTATAAAAGGCTACCACTTTATTTTTGGCAAAATCATCACCCATAAAAAAATCGAAATTACGCCCGATAATCAACGTTGAGTCGGCACTCTCTTTTCCCCATACACCAAACGAGCTGCATCCCACCAGCATATATGCCTGCATCATATGGCCAATATCGTGTGCGG
>JAAYFR010000157.1 GCA_012728155.1 Bacteroidales bacterium
GATTATAACACATGCGGGAGTTATCCGTGGATTCCGGGTATTACTAAAAAACTGGTCCCTGAAAAAAGCCTTCGATAAACCGATTGCCTACGGAGAGATCACGATTATAGAAAGGGGCAAAATATGTCGCTCAACAGCTAACCTACCGGCGACATACTTAAAATAGGACGGGCACAGGCCGTACAGGCAGAAGATGTGGTAATCGAAAAGAAGAAATCTGCTTTTGAGGCAGGAAAATTGGTAATCAGCAATTAAAAAAATGCAGACAGGTCACGGCAACGATATTTACGACTATCCGGATATAAGGTGCGATTTCAGTTCCAATATCCCTTACAGAAATGCATCGGGAACCATCGCGGATCATTTGAAAAACCGGATGGATAGCATCCGGAACTATCCTGATCCGAATGCCCGTAGGCTGACATCACAATTGGCAGACTTCCATGCCCTCACTCCAGAGAACATATTGATTACAAACGGATCCGCCGAGGCGTTTTATTTACTTGCGCATCTTTTTCAAAACCGGAAAAGTATGATTCCCTATCCTGCTTTTTCAGAGTATGAAGATGCCTGTCGCACTTACGGACATAAGATATCGTTCCTGCCGGCGAAATCATTACAGGGTGCCGGCCGTTTTGAAGCCGATACGGTTTGGTTCGGTGTACCCAACAATCCCGATGGAACGATTGTGGAGAACAAAACGATTTCCCGTTTCTGTGGTGAAAATCCCCAAACCACTTTCGTCGTGGATGCGGCTTATGATGCGCTATGCCCACGAAACGAATCGGTGAAAGAGCTACATGGTAGATTTAAAAATCTGATTATCGTCCATTCGCTTACGAAAACATTCGGCATTCCCGGACTACGTTTGGGGTATATTGTTGCCGGCTGGCAGGTAATCGATGCTATCCGCTCGTTACGTCCACCCTGGTCGGTGAATGCTCTGGCGCTGGAAGCTGGCAGTTTTATTGTAGAGAATTGGAACGAATTGTTGCCGGACACCACTTCGCTTTACACCGAATCGTCACGACTACAACAAAAAATTGCCGCGTTGCCGCAATTTGAAGTGACCGCTTCACCAGCCAACTTCTTTTTAGTAAAGATGAAAAAGGATAGTGCGACGGAATTAAAGCAACTCTTGATCGACAATTTCGGTTTGTTAATCCGGGATGCATCCAACTTCAGGGGATTGACCCCGCAACATTTCCGTATCTCCGTGCAGGATGAAACGTGGAATCGGCAACTTGTCAAAGCCTTGAAACGGTTCTATACAGAATAGAGAGCAAGAGAAATAAAACTTTTTAATACAGTCACTTATAGCAGCATTGATTTTATCATTTTGCATCAATTTTTTATCACATACCAGAACTTTCTGATTCCGCTATTAGGTGGATTATTGCTGGATGCACTTATCGGCGACCCGCACCGTTTGCCCCACCCCATCCGCTTATTTGGCAACATGATCTCATGGTGTGACCGGCAATTTAACCGGGGAAATCACCGAAAAAGGAAAGGAATAGTTGTCGCTTTGGGACTGGTATTATTGCTCTTCCTATTTTTATTTGGACTGGAAAGGATACTCTCCCCCTACCCTGTTGTTTTACTCGTTGTCAACACCGTCCTCTTCTTCTATGCTATCAGCAACCGGAGCCTGATTTCTGAAGCGATGAAAGTGGAAAAAATGGTGGTAAAAGACAATATACCGGCTGCACGGAAGCAATTGAGCTGGATTGTGGGGCGCGACACATCCCGGTTGACAGCCAAACAGATCCGCACGGCAACATTGGAAACGTTGGCCGAAAATCTCAGTGACGGCGTAATCGCCCCCCTGTTCTTCTACGCACTCGGCGGTATCCCGCTGATGATGGCATACAAGATGATCAATACCATGGATTCCATGATTGGGTATAAAGACGACAAATACCGCAATTTTGGCTGGTTTGCCGCCCGTATTCTGGATGATGGGGCCAATTATCTGCCTGCACGGATGACAGCTTTGTTGATGGTTGTGTTCCCTCCCTCCGGAAGAGGGTTTCACTTTATCAACCAATATGCCCGATACCACGCAAGCCCCAATTCCGGTTATCCCGAATCGGCATTGGCCGGTATCCTCGATTGCCGTTTCGGCGGACCGAACATCTATCATGGTAAGTTAGTGGAGAAACCCTATATCGGGGAAAACGACAGGGAGCTGACCCATACCGACGTGCGACATGCCTGTTTTATCAATATACGGGTTACACTCATAACGGCGCTGATCATTATCCTGATCTTTTACGGATTATTCCTCTTTTTTTAATGATCTCACTTTTTTGTTTCAAGCTTTTTAGTTTCAAACTCTTTGGCAACATACCTTTTAGTAACATACCTTTTGGTAAGATATTTTTTTATCTTTGTAGCATATTGTTTAAAACGATGATATAAATATGTCAAAAACAAAAAAGAACAACCGTAGTATCTATCTGATAATCTTGTTGATTGTGATAGTCGGTCTAGCAGTCTATTTTTTACGGAAATCGGGGGGAGAAACTGAGTTGGAAACGCAATCCGAAGCATTGAATATTCCTTTTCGCAAACAGGGAGAGCTGCTTTTTACAAGCCAGGTGGTTGGTGATACCTTGGCAGTGATCGATATTGAAGTGGCCGATAACAATCAACTACGGGCTCGTGGATTGATGTACCGGCGTCTCCTTCCGGAAAATGCGGGCATGCTGTTTATTCAGGATATGGAAGAGATGCAGAGCTTCTGGATGAAAAACACCTATATCCCGCTGGATATCCTTTTTGTAAACAGGGAGAAAGCGATCGTCACCATCCATGCAAATACCACCCCGTTAAAGGAGTGGAATTATGCATCTACAGAACCGGCACTCTATGTGGTGGAGGTAAATGCAGGATTTTCAAACCGCCACAACATTGGTGTTGGCGACAGAATAGAATTTACTATTTCGAAATAATCTCCTTCTCCTAATCTCTCAGATAATTTATCACTCCGGGATCTGACCAGCTCTGAGCGCTTTTCCACTCTCTTAATCTCCCACCTTTTTACCTTTCACATATCTCTCCAACCACTGATCCTGCTCCCACAAAAGGTGCAGCACATTCTCCCGGGCGGCATATCCATGGCTTTCCTTGGGCAGGATTACCAGACGGACGGGAGCACCAAAACTCTTCAGTGCCTGAAAGTAGCGTTCGCTCTGCATCGTATGGGTACCGGAATTGTTGTCACTCTCACCGTGGATAAGCAACATGGGGGTTTTCATCTTATCGGCGTGCATAAAAGGTGACATAACATTATAGGTCTCTGGGGTGATCCAGTAGTTACGCTCTTCCGCCTGGAAGCCGAATGGAGTAAGTGTACGGTTATAGGCACCACTACGGGCGATACCGGCGGCAAACAGATCGGAATGAGTCAACAGGTTGGCTGTCATAAACGCACCATAAGAATGGCCTCCCACCGCCACCCGTTTCCGGTCGATATACCCCAACGCATCCACGGCATCTATCGCCGCTTTGGCATTGGCCACCAGTTGCTCCACAAAAGTATCATTGGGTTGTTCATCTCCTTCTCCCACGATAGGAAAAGCCGCATCATCAAGAATAGCATAACCGCGTGTTACCCAGTAGATCGGATTCCCGTATGAAAGGTAGGTGAATGAATTGGGATTGGCGGTAGTTTGTCCCGCACTATTCCGATCCTTGTATTCAGTGGGATAAGCCCAGATGATCATTGGTAGTTTTTCCTTCTTCTCCCTGTCGTAACCCGCCGGCAGGTATAATGTGCCGGTAAGTTCTAACCCATCGTCACGTTTATAGCTAATCACTTCCTTATAGACATTTTCAATGCTTTTGAATGGATTTTCGAAGGCTGTCAACGGTTGTGGTGCACGTTTATTCCTTATATTACGAAGATAGTAATTGGGATATTCAGTCGGTGACTCAATCCGGGTGATGACCGTTCCTTTTTTACTATCGAGAAAGGTGACCAACTCTTCAACCTTATCGGTATATGCAGATTGGTATATCCGTCTCTTTTTGAGTGTTTTCAGATCCAGTTCATCGATAAACGGGAACTGTCCTTCCAGCGTAACACCATCTCCAAAAAGATAGATCGAATTCCCATCTATTTGTAACGTATAGGTTCCCAACGCGTTCTTTGTGGTCTGCGGATAACCGGGATCGTCATACACATTCTGATAGTTCCGGTCGACAAAGATACGTGGTTCCTCTCCATTATCCGACGGATTAAAAACATATATCTTCTGGTTTCGGGTATTCCACCAGCGGTCACGAAGAATGGCATACTCATCGTTTCCCCAGGTAATACCGGCATAACGATTGATCGTTTTCGCCAACGAATGAGGTGTTCCGGTAAACGGGGCATCCAGTTGGAATATCTCATCCCGAAAATCGACTTTCACCTCCGGATCGCCCTTGTCAAGCGCTTCTACCCAATAGAGGGTCGACGGTTTGTCGGATCGCCAGTTGATATTCCGTTTCCCCTCCTGAGTAGCCATAAACCCAATCGGAAGATTCTCAAGCAATGGCTGTTCGTTGAACTGCATTACAAATTCTCCTTCGGCATTATATATCTCCGTCACGTTCGGAAAACTATAATAAGGCACCATATAGGAAAAGGGACGAGAAAGTGTGGTGAGCAACAAATACCTTCCATCGGGAGAAAACGAATGTCCTATATAGATTCCTGCTGTCTTCCATAATGCCGTTGATCCGTCAAAACCAATCTTATACAGATCTGACGTCATCAGCATTTCGAAATTAGCCTCATCAGCGGGATTTTTCAACAAATCCTGATAGGTTCGATTTTGAGAAACCTGACCGTCACTGACCGTCACAATCGGTCCTTCCGGTAAAGCCTTTTGGGTATCAATCAATCCGGGACGCTCTTCGGGAAGTATCCTTACAAGTAATCCAGAACCATCGTTAAACCAACTATAAGGAAATCCGGCATTGGCATTTACAACGGCATTCGTCGCCTTTCTTGCCTGCAAAGTCTCCAAATCAACAACCCATAATTCAACTCCATTCTCAACCGTATTGGTAAAGGCGAACTTTGTCTCATCAGGCGAAAAGGAGACATTCGCAATAAGTGGGTCGGAAGGTAAGCCCTCTATTTGCCGCACCTCTTTATCGGTAGTCTTTTTATAACGGATATGATTGGAGTAGGTCATTGTACTCGATATATTGGCGTCGGGGTTGATACGCAATCCCGCCAATCGCATTTCGGGCTGATTCAGATCGGACAACGTCTTAAAACTATTTCGGTAAAAAAAGAGCATCTGCTCACCTTTACTGTCCATACTGACTGATGGCGCTCTCTCTATATCGGCCAATTCCAGAATTTCAGCCGGAGGTAACTGATAGGTGATATTTTCTTGTGAATCAATAAACTGGTTAGTCATAAGCAAAATCAATAAAAAAAGAAGGTAAAATCGTTTCATGATGGATATGTTTTTTATTTGTCATCGTTCAAATTTGTAGAATATAGGATGCGGTTCGGACAAATTCTCGAACAAGTTCAGGCTTTGTCACTCACCTTTCCCTATATTTGTGGAAAACTGAAGCCGACGCCTGTGCCGTGGGCATCACAACCATATCGTTGATATTCACATGCGGCGGACGGGAAACGACAAACCAGATGCACTCCGCAATATCATCGGCAACCAAACACTCATAACCCTCGTATACTTTGTCGGCCCGGCTTTTATCCCCATGAAAACGGACAATGGAAAATTCTGTTTCCACAGCACCGGGACAAATCTGAGTAACTTTTATATTGTGGGGGAGCAGGTCGAAACGCATCCCTTTCGTCAATGCATCTACCGCATGCTTGGTAGCACAATATACATTCCCATTGGGGTAAACCTCTTTTCCTGCAATGGATCCTATGTTGATAATATGCCCTCCTTTTCGCGCAACCATACCCTGGGAAATACACTGGGTGACATATAACAATCCCTTTACATTGGTGTCAATCATCCGGTTCCAGTCAATAGTGTCACCCTGCTGTAACGGCTCCAAACCGGAAGCCAGCCCGGCATTATTGACCAAGATATCCACATCTCTCCACTCTGAAGGTAAATGAGTCAGCATACTACGCACCTCCTCTTCATTCCGCACATCAAAACAGAGAGCCAATACAGGAGTTCCACCTTCTTCGAGGCTCTTTTTCAACTTATCCAATCTCTCCTGTCGCCTACCAGAAATTATTATATCAAACCCGTTTTTTCCCAACTTCAGGGCTGCAGCTTCTCCTATTCCGGATGTCGCTCCAGTAATTAATGCTATTTTTTTCATTTTCTCCATAATTAAAATCAAAAATAGTGTAAAAAATCACACAAGTCATCTTTTTATAAACAAAAAAGGCTATTTTTACGTTCTCAAAAGAGAGAATCATATCACAAAAGCATTTTCTATGGAAGAGCATTTTATTACGATAAAAACATTTGCCTATCCGGCAGATGTACCCATTGTTCAATCATTTATGGAGATGAGGGGAATTGATATTTATATGAAAAATTTCACACTTAACAGATTGACATATCCAATCTTCAATATAGAAATGCAGGTGAGAAGTTCCGATTACGAAAATGCCATAGAAGCATTGATTGAAGGTGGATTTTCAAAACCGGAAGATTTCATCTAACTGATTCCAATTTAACCCAAATATTTATATACTTCATAATATTTCCAATGTCAACAGAACCCAAAAAAAAAGAAATAGGATATAAATATATTCTGATCGGACTTCTCATTCTTTTGGGACTGATCATTTTCAAACACACACGCCCCTATATGAGCGGTTTCTTGGGGGCAGCTACCTTGTATGTGCTTGTAAACGGTCAACAGAAATTTTTTACGCAAAAACTTAAATTTAAAAAGTCGCTCAGTGCCTTACTTATCGTGCTGGAAGTGTTGTTTTTTATCCTTATCCCTCTTACCGGGCTCACTTTTATGGTAATTGACACCGTTTCAGGGATATCTATTAACCCGGAAGCAATTCTGAGACAACTGAACGAATTTATCGACACATTGGAAGGGAAACTGGGTTTTAATATATTCACTCCTGAAAACCTGGCAGCTTTACCAAGGGCAGGTTCCAATATCTTGCAAATGTTAGGAAACAGCGTCTACTCCTTCATAATCAATGTTGTTGTGATTCTGTTCGTATTATACTACATGCTTTTCAATAACGATGAGTTTGAAACATCTCTCAAAGAGGTCCTACCATTTAAAGAAGAAAACAAACAGATCCTGGCAGAGGAAACTCGACTGATTATTCAGGCAAACGCCGTGGGAATTCCTCTTATGGCAATTATCCAAGGGGTCTTCGCCTATTTTGGCTATCTCTTCTTTGGCATAGAAAGTGCGGTTTTATATGCCGTACTTACCGCTTTCTCTACTATCCTACCCATCATAGGTACCATGATCGTCTGGATTCCCTTAGGAGTTAGTCTGCTGTTGGGTGGCGATTATGTGAACGGTTTCGGGCTGCTTGTCTATGGTCTCTTTATCATTGGAGGAGTAGATAATGTAGCTCGCTTCCTGTTACAAAGAAAATTGGCCGACATACATCCCTTGATCACCGTTTTCGGAGTGCTTGTCGGGATTCCCATGTTTGGATTCTGGGGAGTTATCTTCGGACCACTCTTACTATCCCTCTTTATCCTGTTTTTTAATATGTTCCGCCATGAATATATTGCGGGATCTAAAGCAGAACCCCGCGTGACAACTCGTAGCAAGGTAAAGAAGATTAAAATGCCGATGTACGACTCAGACAAACCCAAAAAGAAAAGTTAATTTACTGATTTACATATCATCACTACCTCCCGAAGTCCGGAACAAGTTGTCCCTACTTGTGGAAATCACCGAATCATCACTACCTGTTCCGAATCACCAGATCTTTCTTTGGCATTGTTTTTGCTCATTAGGTATAACGATCATCTAAATGCACAACCATTTCAAATGACCGCCTGAAAATTTTATTCGATTTAAAATAAAAGATTATATTTGTAGTCGATACACAGCTAAGAAGGAACAACAATATATGGATAGTAACTTTTCACAACGCGTTAGGGACATCATGGCTTTTAGCCGCGAAGAAGCGGGAAGGCTTCAAAACAACTATATAGGACCTGAACATCTTATGCTCGGCATCCTTCGTGATGGCGACGGTTTAGCCATTCAGGTGCTTCAGGATTTTGATATTGATCTGCAGGTGTTGAAAGATTATATCGATTCACATGTTCGTGCCACGCAAGAGCCTTATGAGGGAACCAACGAACTCGTAATCAATAGAAATACAGAAAAAGCATTAAAAATGAGCATTTTGGAGGCTCGACTCACCAAGAGTCGGGAGACCGATTCCGAACATGTTTTATTGGCTTTACTGAAAGAAAAAAGCACATTGATCAATGATATTCTCACCCAATTTCAGCTCGATTATTCAAGTGCATTTCTCTATATAAAGAGTATTCATGATAACCGGATTGAAGAGGGAGAGAGACAATCACCCTCGGCTGGGGCAAACTTTACCGACGACGATGATGATGAGGCAAACGAAAGAAATCCGTTCAGCCAGGGAGGAGGACAAAGCTCCTCATCGCAGACGAAAATCAGCGGATCAGACACTCCGGTACTCGATAATTTCGGAACGGATATTACCCGCGCAGCCCTGGAAAACCGTCTCGATCCGGTGGTGGGACGAGACAAAGAGATTGAACGAATTGCACAAATACTCAGTCGCCGTAAAAAAAACAACCCGGTACTCATCGGCGATCCTGGTGTAGGAAAATCAGCCATCGTAGATGGACTGGCCCTGCGTATCACGCAGAAAAAAGTCTCCCGCGCGCTGTTCGACAAACGGGTGATAGCCCTCGATATGGCATCAATTGTAGCTGGAACAAAATACCGGGGTCAGTTTGAAGAGCGTATCAAAGCAATATTGAATGAACTATCGAAAAATCCCAATATCATCCTTTTCATCGATGAGATCCACACCATTGTGGGTGCTGGTGGCGCTGCCGGATCGCTGGATGCTGCCAATATGCTGAAACCGGCTCTGGCACGAGGAGAAATTCAATGTATCGGTGCCACAACATTGGATGAATACAGAAAGAATATCGAGAAAGACGGTGCATTAGAACGGCGCTTCCAAAAAGTGATCGTAGATCCTACTACTCCAGAAGAGACGTTGCAGATATTGCGTAACATCAAAGATCGGTATGAAGAGCACCACAATGTACGATATACCGACGAGGCATTACAAGCCTGTGTAAAACTGACCGATCGTTATGTTTCCGACCGCACTTTTCCCGACAAGGCAATCGACGCACTCGACGAAGCGGGAGCTCGGGTACATATCTCCAATATCGTGATACCTAAGACTATTGAACAGCTCGAAGAGGAGTTAAAAGAGGTGGAACAACAGAAAACCGACGCGGTAAAAGCGCAGAAATATGAACTGGCAGCCAGCTATCGCGACAAACAACGACAACTTTTATTGCTGCTCGAAGCGGAAGAGGAGCGCTGGCAGAAAGAGATTAAGGAGAAACCGGAGATCGTGGATGAAGAAAAGATCGCCGAAGTGGTGGCGATGATCTCCAGCGTACCTGTACAACGCATCGCACAGGCCGAAGGTCAGCGATTATTAGAAATGCGCGATGAACTGAAAAACAAGGTAATCGGGCAGGATGAAGCGGTGGAAAAGATTGTAAAAGCCATCCAGCGCAATCGTGTGGGATTAAAAGATCCCAACAAGCCGATCGGCACCTTTATGTTCCTCGGCCCTACGGGAGTAGGTAAAACACATTTGGCCAAAAAGCTGGCTGAATTTCTGTTCGACTCTTCCGAGAACCTTATCCGTATCGATATGAGTGAATATATGGAGAAATTTAATGTGTCACGCCTCGTAGGAGCTCCTCCGGGATATGTGGGATATGAAGAAGGGGGACAGCTTACCGAAAAAGTACGTCGCAGGCCCTATTCAGTGGTATTGCTCGACGAGATTGAGAAAGCACATCCCGATGTATTCAATATTCTGCTTCAGATCCTTGACGAGGGACATATAACCGACAGCCTTGGAAGAAAAATCGATTTCAAGAACAGTATTCTGATCATGACCTCCAATATCGGAACGCGACAACTGAAGGAGTTCGGTCGCGGTATCGGGTTTAACACCAATCAGGATGTCACTGATACGGAATACTCGCGTAATATCATCCAGAAAGCACTCAATAAAGCTTTTGCGCCTGAGTTCCTGAACAGGGTGGACGATATCGTGATGTTTGATCAATTAAACAAGGAGTCAATCTATAAGATCATCGACCTTGAATTGGAAGGGCTATATAAACGGATTGGAGATCTGGGATATACTGTTATCCTTTCCGAACCGGCCAAGGAATTTATTGCCAATAAAGGATATGACGTGCAATTTGGAGCACGCCCCCTGAAACGGGCTATCCAAAAATATATTGAAGACGAAATGGCAGAGATGATCATTCGCACCGGCATGAAAGAAGGCGAAACAGTTTTGGTCGATTTCGACAGTGATAATCAGAAAATTGTAATGAAGATAGAAGAAAAAGTGGAATGAAATTCCACTTTTTTATTCTTCAGGCAACTTAATTAAAACAGCCACCACATCAACTATCACTGTTGAATCACACAAACAATTTTAAGATAAAAATAAGATGAAGATAGAAGTATGGACAGATATCATGTGTCCTTATTGTCATATAGGAAAAATACATTATGAAAAGGCACTCCAACAGTTCGAGCATGCCGATAAGATAAAAATCGAATGGAAAGCATATCAGCTCAACCCAGATCTTCCCGATAAAGGAAATGGTATTCCCGTCAAACAATATCTAACCGAAAGAGCCGGACTTCCCGAAAAGAGTGTGAATCAGATGTTTATCGATATCAAGCGACTGGCTGACGAAGCGGGCATTTCGTTCGCTCTTCCCAATGCCGTTGCCGCCAATACAAGAGATGCCCATAGACTTATCAAACTGGCTGCAAAAAAGGGATTGGATTCCGTTGTACTGGAAAAACTCTCGAAGGCCTATTTCGAAGAAGCGAAAGATTACAGTGACTGGGAGCTACTCCTCAACATTGGAAAAGAGGTAGGGTTAGAGGGAAAAGAGATACGCCAGATGCTGGAGAGTGACGACTATCTTTATGAGATAAAGCAAGATATGCAAGAAGTTGCCAACCTGGGTTTCGACACCGTGCCGACATTCCTGATGGACCGCAGGCAAGCTATCATAGGCTCCGAACCGGTTGATTTATTTTTAAAGGTGCTGAATAAAGCATATAAAGAGTGGAAAAACCGGACAGAGAAAGAGAGTACACCGATGCCCGAAGTAACCAAAGGCAAGTCGTGTAACGCAGAAGGGATGTGCGAGATTTAATTTTGTATCATAGAATGAGGTTTATCAATGGAATATTTGAAAATTTCCCCTGACCACATAGAGCGCTGGAAGAGCGTTTGGGAATTGTATGAAGGAAGCTTTCCTTTAGCAGAAAAACGAAAGAAGGAAGATCATCTACGTGCTTACGCCGACAAACGTTTCTTCCCTCTGTCGGCTTGGGAAGGAAAAGAATTGATTGGATTAATGTTTTTCTGGGAATGGGATTCCTACCGTTATCTGGAGTACCTTGCCGTCAATCCAAGACTCAGAGGGCAGAGTTTTGGATCACAAATGTTAAGATATCTGCGTGATTCAGAGCATACCATTATTCTTGAGATCGATCCTCTTATCAACGAGCTATCTGTACGTCGGCTACAATTCTATGAACGGGCAGGTTACACGCTCACTCCCTATCGGTTTATGCACTTGCCCTACCGACTTGAGGCAGAACCCCAGGAGTTGCTTATTTTAAGCTATCCGAACAGGATCACACAGGAACAGCACAACGATTTTGTCCAGTTTGTGAATGAAGAGGTGATTATGTACTGTGAGCAGCCAGTATAAACTGGATGTTATCTCCACAGCCAAGAACCGACTTCACAAGAAGGAGCAATTGATCCACCATCTGCTTCTCTCTTTGAGATCGATGTTGTACCGGATAAACAATTACCAGAACGGTCTCCTTATCCTCCATCTTCACATATCCCCCTAACCCCCAAGCGGCCATTCTCGCGTCGGTTCTAAATTTAAGAACCCCCTCCTTCCTATTGGAATAGGAGATGATCCATTGTCGATCGATCCGTTGCAACACCTCGTCAAAAGGCTGTTGGGTACGCCCTTTGAAATGAAACCTCTCCATCTTCTGACCAGAGAAAGAGGGAGGAGCCAAATCATCCGACTCCATATAATCGAGTCTCTTTGCGAAGAAAAGAGTGATGATTGCCGGAGGTATTATCCCTACAATAAAGAATACCAATCCCAGTTGTAGAAGATTCCCCTTAGTTCCCCACAGCAGGTAAACCACTAAAACAACTCCCACAAAAAAAGTAAAAAGAACAGATACCCAATAAAGGTATAATCTAACCGTGAATCTCATATCTTTAATGTAATTGCGGTATAACCAGTTCTTCGGTAATATGTATCTCCTTAAATCCCATGTCTTTCAAGAGAGAAGTAATGGCTATTTTTGCTTCCCCAGTTGCTTGTTGATAGATTCCCTGATCAATAGCATCCCGAATCATCACATTTTTCTCTTGTGTGATCGCCTCATTATAATCCGATATTTTAATGGGATTGAACGCATTTTCGCTTTCATTATAGACCTGTATCGATTTTTCGTCGATCACCGTATCCAATATTTTGGGCTTGGGAATGGATATATGAATAGTGGTATCATTCTCAACAATCACCTCTATCCTTTCAAAATCTACTCCCGCCTTGATATATCCATTGTATTTCAGTAAAAAAAATTTGTTGGTCAACGGTACATTGATATTCAAAAATTTCCGGTAATCCTTATAACTTATCACTCCTGTATAATTATACCTGACCAATGCCAATTCCTGCATATAGGAGATACGATTCATCACCGATGAACTGTCGTAGACCCTCTCCTTTTCCACTTTTTTATTACTTGCCAAAAGTAGGATTGCCAAAATAACCGAAAGAACAAAGAAAAAGAGAGTCAATATATTTATCCTTATCTTGGTAACCACAATTTCACTTAACTCTATTGAAATGATTATTCTATCAGCACTATGCTCACATCTTACCACCTATCTTCTGCAAATATAGCACAGACAAAACAATTTCACCCAATCTTTGATAAAGAAAATGAGTTTTTGTTCGAATATTTTTAATGAATCGCAACAGAACTAAAAAGCACAAAATATAGTGACCAAAACAGGTACACTGAGATCAAGTATAAATCCATGGAAGAGAGAGATGACTGCAAATTCTTTCCCTGAAATCTTCAAAATGATCGGGAGTGTTGTATCCATCGTCGTCGCCCCACCCACAGCAATGGGAGCAAGTTTACCAAAATATTTCACAAAAAGTGGAGCAAGCAACAATGCCATTATTTCGCGGAATATATTCGAGATCAATGCAATTGCACCAAGTTCCGCTCCCTTGTACTCCGTGATAAAGATACTTGACAATGAATAATAACCAAAGCCACTCCCCACTGCCATAGATTCCATAATTGAACGACCGGGCAATAGAAAGCTTATCATTGCACATCCCAACAAGGTTCCGACAATTGTTGCCACAGGTAGCCAATAAAACCGGGGATTTATCATGGTGAAACGCTTCAGCATATTGGAGTCGTTACCCAAGCTGAGTCCCACACAAAACATCAAACAACACAATGCAAATAAGCTCAGATCATTGTCGACAGCAGAGATCGGAATGATTTCGAAATGACCAAATAATAGACCAAGAAGAAAAAAAGAGACAATGACAATACTACTCTTCATGAAAATCTTTTCTCCTATTATTAATATGTTTCCATAGCAATAATGCTGCAACAGCACTACCCGTCACAGCAGCTAGGGTAATAACCAAAGCCTCAATCCCTATACTGGTTATTCCAGATATAATCTGAGGATTCGCACCCACCTCGAGACCTAAAATGAATAAAAGAAACCAAATCAACAGAGTAATAATTTTTGAAATATTTTTAAATTCTTTTTTTCGCAATAAGAATCCAAAAAGAGTACCCAGCACCATAAAACCAATAGCTATAAACATATAAAAAAATTATTATTTGTTTCAAACGAGTCTCTTCACCACATAAAACAAAAGTAAATAAATAATCGGAGATATAAAAACAACATAATTTAAAAAAAAATGTGGCTATATTAGGGTATTTGAATATTGAATTGTTATATATTTGCAATCGAACAATTACAAATAGTAGTGATGGATATGGACAAGAGGTGGATTATTATTTTACTATTGGGACTATTTTCACTTAACATGAGTGGACAGAAACTCACTTTTAAAAAGGATGGGACATTCAAAATCGTACAATTTACCGATATGCATTATAAACACGGGAATCCGAAATCGGATACAACCTTGCTGCTTATTCCCAGAGTACTGGATGCGGAAAAACCCGATATGGTGATATTTACCGGCGATATCGTAACCGGGAAGCCGGTGAAAGAGGGCTGGGATGCCATTACCAAATTCGTGATCGATCGCAAGATACCATTTGCCGTGACTTTGGGTAATCACGATCACGAACAAGGAGTGACCCGGGAAGAGATTGCCGATTTCATCATATCTTATCCATTTAATATCAATAGGCAATCAGAGATAAGTCAAGGCAGAGTGATGGATAATGTGATCCCGGTATATGGCAGCGAAAAGCCACTCAAAGACGCAGCCCTTCTATACTGTTTCGACACAGGAGCTTATTCTACAATTGAGGGTGTAAGCGGATACGACTGGATGACCACCAAACAGATTGAATGGTACCGGGAACAAAGCCTCCATTACACCATCAAAAATAATCACAACCCCCTACCTGCACTCGCCTATTTTCATATCGCTTTACCCGAATATCGATTGGCATTTAACGATGAAAAGAATGTGCGCTATGGAGAAAGGAAAGAAAATGAATGTCCCCCCGAACTCAATTCAGGAATGTTTTTTTCAATGAAAGAGATGGGAGATGTCATGGCCACATTCGTAGGACATGACCATGTGAACGATTATATCGTGAACTACCATGGCATCGCTCTGGCTTTCGGTCATTTCAGCGGTTGGAAAACCACCTATACCCCTGAAATAAACGGTGCCCGCATAGTGGTACTCAAAGAGGGTAAACGGGAATTCGACACATGGCTCCATCAATTGGATGGCACCATCAAATATAAAGTTACTTTTCCTGCCGATTTTGCCAATAGAGACAAATAAAAATGTATCGATCTCCCATATACCCATCTCCTCCTCTATGAGTTATCCTGACTGAGGAGAGGTTAGAGTCCTGCAAATTGCTCGAAAACTGATCATAGGAAACTTATGATACTGCCAAAAGAAAAGAGCTTCTCCCCATCAATTGCCTCCTCCGCAGACTGTTTTATTTCACTGATCTAACTCATACATTCGGGTGTAAATGGTGTGGTTTCCCGAAGTTTTACTTTTTTAGAAATATTTTTTGCGCAAATAAAGACATAGTTAGCTTAATATTCAATACCTTTGAAGTGTAATCATATAAGAAATATGCAAAATCAACCATTAATTATTTAAAAAACAATAAGATACAATGCAACTAAACAATCCATTATTATCGCGGAGAAATTTTCTGAAGAGCTCTGCAACAATTGGAACTGTGGGTATGATGGGGGGAATTCCCCTTTTAAGTTCCTGCTCAACACAACAAAAAACAAACGGAGAAGAATTACAACTACCTCTACTGCTTGACCAAGCACCCGACGGGAAAACACTCAAGGCGGGACTTATTGGCTGTGGAGGGCGTGGTACGGGAGCAGCGGTTGATTTCCTGAACGCAGGTCCCAACTTGGAGATAGTTGCATTAGGAGATGTCTTCCAAGAAAAGATAGATGCATGCCGCGAAATCTTGAAAAAACAAAAAAATGTAGAAATAGCCGACGAGAATTGTTTTATCGGATTCGACAGCTATGAGAAGGTGATCGATTCAGGGGTGGATGTGGTATTGCTCTGCACTCCCCCACATTTCAGACCTACACATGTAGAAGCAGCGGTAAATGCGAAAAAGCATATCTTCATGGAAAAACCGATTGCCGTGGATCCATCAGGTGTCCGCAAGGTGTTGGCCTCGATGAAAAGGGCAGAATCGATGAAGCTGAATGTTATCAGCGGAACCATCCGCCGTTCACAGAAAGATTATATGGAGACACGTCGCAGGGTATTGAATGGACAAATTGGAGAGATTACCGGTGCACATATCATCAGAAATGGTGGTGCATTATGGTTTCGCAGTAGAAGACCGGAGTGGTCGGATATGGAGTACATGTTAAGAAACTGGGTGAATTTCTGCTGGTTGTCGGGAGACCATATCGCAGAACAGTTTATTCACGAGATAGATGTGATGAACTGGTACCTGGGCGAATATCCGGTAAAAGCCTCCGGATGGGGTGGACGACAGAGAAGGGTGACCGGCGACCAATACGATTTCTTCAGTATTGACTACCTGTATGAAAACGGCATGAGAACCCATTGCGCAGCAAGACAAATCGACGGTTGTTCCAACGGAAAGGTGGAACAGATCAATTGTACGCAAGGCTATGCCGATGCTGCGGGAAAATTATATGACCTAAAAGGAAATATCATTTGGGAATATCCTCATCCTGCCGAAAACGATCCCCAATCGGAATGGCACGTGACCAATCCTTTTTTACAGGAGCATATCAACTTAGTAACAGCAATACGAACGGGAAATACCATTAACGATGGAGAGGACCAAGCCAATTCCACCCTTGTGGCCATTATGGGTAGGATGGCTGCCTATACAGGAAAAGACATCACCAGGGAAGAAATCATGAATTCCGACCTCTACTTAGGGCCGAAGAGTTACAGTATGGGTAAAGTGGAAGATATTCCAGAAACTATCCCTTTGGCTGGTGTCCCAAATAAAGAGTAAGACCAATTGAAAAAGAGCTCATCACAATGGGCTCTTTTACTATGACTAAAAACACCTTCCATCTTTTTTTTATTTTTACCCTGCCATTTGATTTCTTTTATTTCAAAAAAGAGTATTTTTGTAAAAAATGATTTTAAAAATATCTAAAACAACTAAATTTTAAATTATCAATGACCTCCAGAAGACAATTTTTAAAAACAATGGGTGGAGTTACATTACTCACCGTTGTTCCCCGAAATGTACTTGGGAAAGGAATGATCGCCCCCAGTGACGAACTTACAAAAGGAATCATCGGCGTGGGTGGAATGGGACGCGGCCATATTCCCTACGACAATACGCGCGTAGTGGCCATGTGCGACGTGGACAAGACACATCTCTCAAAGGCAGCTGATATGGTGAAGGAGAAAATCAATCTTTATCACGATTTCAGAGATCTGATCCTCGATAAAAACGTGGATATAGTACATATCGCCACCCCACCCCATTGGCACGGATTGATGTCGGTGGAAGCAGCAAAAGCAGGAAAAGATATCTTCTGCGAAAAACCGATGACCCGCACTATCGGAGAGGGGAAACGGGTAAGGGAAGCGATCGCTCAACATGGCAACATCTTCCGGCTTAACACATGGTTCCGCTTTAAAGACTCATTCTATGGATTAGGAACTCCCGTAAAACCACTCAAAAAACTGGTAGACAGCGGACTCCTGGGATGGCCCCTGAAAGTGACCATCAGCAAACATACCGGCTTCGACTGGAAATTTTTCTGGGTAGGGAAAACAGACTTGGAACCGCAACCAATTCCCCAGGAACTCGATTACGATATGTGGCTCGGGCCGGCTCCCTACAAGCCCTATAACGCACATAGGGTACACCAGACTTTCCGCGGATACTGGGATTACGACGGTGGAGGACTCGGAGATATGGGTCAACACTATATCGACCCCGGTCAATATATGCTGGGCAAAGACAATACAAGCCCGATAAAGGTAGAAGTGGATGCACCACAACAACATCCGGATGCGGTTGGAACATGGAGATCCATCACCTACACCTATGAAGATGGTTGTCAGATTATTCTCTGGGGAGGTGACTATGGCACACCCAACACCCCCTATATTGCTGGACCAAACGGCAACGTATATAGGAATTTTGTATGCGATATACCCGATTGGGAAAAGAAATTGGCCGAATTCCCCGAACCGGAGGAACAAAATACCGATTTTCTTGGATGCATACGTAACAGACAGAAATTTGCATTGAACGAAATCAACGGTCACCGTTCCTGTACCATTGTGAACATAGGGGCTGTGGCACTTCAACTGAACCGGACGCTGGAATTTGATCCTGTAAACGAACTGTTTATCAATGATGCGGAAGCCAATCGTCTGCTGAATCAACCTGTCCGTACACCATGGACTGTGTAATTTGCCACTAAGACTAATGTGAATAATGAATTTCAATTTTTCACTTTTCACTATTAATTTTTAATTTAAAGATGAAACATATACAATTTCTTATACTCTGCCTCGGCTTGATGATTACCTCAATCACGCTGCAGGCACAACTGCCGGAAGGAAGAACGAAATCCACCGTCATAGCCGATGCGCTGGCACAATTGCCGGCCGATACACCCCATAAATATAATCAGGCAATCGCCGATCTGGTTTCTACCGGTGAAGAGGGACTCCTCGATCTGATCGGCAGGATGAATCCTCCAGGAAGCCGGAGTAACGAAGCCCTTGAATATGCCATCAGCGGATGGATCCATTCCGTGGCAATTGATAATGCTGCCCGCAAGGTGGCGGCTGGAGCACTCGAGAAGGCACTCAACCAACCACTGGACAAGGAGGTGAAAGCATTCGTGATCCGTCAGTTCAGAACGATCGCTGTGGACGACAATGTGGATCTACTGTCAACCTTTCTAAAGGATGAGTATCTCTCCGATCCGGCTGCCCAAGCATTGATATCAGTCGCTACAGAGAAAGCGGGCAGTGCATTGCTATCTACCCTCGCTACATCCAATAACGAAAAGATCCGATTAAATCTTGCAAATGCGATCGGACAATCCGGCTATCAGAAAGCGGAACCAACCCTGCTGGGCCTCTTAGATGAAAATCCATCGGAAGAGATGCGGAAAGTGCTGCTGAACACGCTGGGAAATATAGGCACAAAAGCATCCCTCAAGACGTTGGGTAGTGCTGCGGGAAATGCCGGCTATGCTTACCAAAAAGATAACGCCACCGCAGCCTATATCTCACTGCTGGAGAAACTGAATAGCAGCGATCCCAAACTGGTAAAAAAAGAGGCGGAAAAATTGCTCTCCACAGGTAAAAAACTTGGCAAGCAAGATCTCCGGATTGTAGCCACCAAACTATTGCTGGCACAGCCTTCAACTAAAAAAGAGGCTATCCTGAAAAATGTGCTGAAAGATGGAGATATCACCTATCTTTCCGGAGTACTCAACGCATACCCATTCCAGAACGACAAGAGATCAACAGACCTGATACAGGCTACGCTTGCCTCCTCTAAATCGGCGGAGGCACAAACAACGCTTATCTATTGGTTAGGCAATCACAATAAGAAAGGTTCCGCATTACAAGTTGCACCTCTTGTCAACTCTTCGAATAGTATGGTCCAAAAAGCGGCAACCCTCTCACTGGCTAAACTTGGAGGTGAGGAAGCCCTTATCGCATTGGCATCACTCCTGAAAAGTGACAACAACGAGACCGTCACCTTGGCAAAAAATGCATTATCCACCTACAGTGGCGATATCTCCTACACGCTTGCTTCCGTTTTCGACAATTGCGGTGATGCAGGAAAAACAGCAATATTGGGTCTTATCGCCGAACGCAAGATGGAAAGCCAGTATAACTTAGTCTTCAACCAGATGTTCAACGACAATGAGACTGTAAAATCTGCCGCCGCCAATGCGCTACAAGATGTGGTCACCGACAAGAACCTGCCAGATCTGTTTACCTTGCTCGAACGGTCAAATACAACAGAGATACCGGCCATCCTGCAGGCAATCAATAGAGCATTGAATTATCTGCCGGCAGAAGAACAACTCAAGATGGTGACCGATAAAATGAAGAGCTCTTCAAAAAAACAGCTCTATTATACGCCGCTGGCCAATAGCGGGTCACAGGAAGCGATGGATATCATTACCAAGGCGTATGCATCTGCCGGTAAAGCAGAAAAAGAGGCCGCTTTCAACGCACTCACCCATTGGAAATCTTTCAATGTGATCTACCCGATGTTGGAGATTGTCCGAAACAGCAATGACAAGGGAGAAGAGGAAAAGGTGACAGATGCGTTAATTTCTGTCATCCACAATTCCGGACAAACCGGAGCAATCAAATACCTCTACCTCCGTGAAGCGATGCAGTTTGCACAAACTGACAAGCAGAAAAACGATATATTGAGGCTTATTGGCAATACCGGACAATATCAGGCAATGCTCTTCGTTGCCTCCTATCTGAATGAACCTTCACTCAAAGAAACAGCCGCAGTGGCCGCGATGAATATCGCCATCAACAACCCCTCGTTCGCAGGTGCAGAAACGACACAGATACTGAATAGGGTCAGCAAAACACTCTCCAACCCCGACGCCGACTACCAACGGCAATCGATCGCCAAATACCTGGCCGAGAATCCTGCCGAAGGTGGATTTATCTCCCTGTTCAACGGTAAGGATCTGGAGGGATGGAAAGGTCTGGTGGAAAATCCCATTAAGCGGGAGAAAATGAGCCGGAAAGAGTTGGCTGCGGCACAAGAAAAAGCAAATAAGCAGGCAAAAGAAAGCTGGATCGTGGAAAACGGGGAACTGCTATTTACCGGAAAAGGAAATAACCTCTGCACGGAAAAGCAATATGGTGATTTCGAGATGCTGGTCGACTGGAAACTCTATCCCGGACCGGAACCCGATGCCGGGATTTATCTGCGTGGTACGCCACAGGTGCAGATATGGGATACCGCACGAACGAACGTGGGTGCCGAAGTAGGTTCGGGAGGATTGTACAACAACCAGCAAAACCAAAGTAAACCTCTCAAGGTGGCCGACCAGAAAGTGGGAGAATGGAACACATTCCTTATCCGGATGGTGGGAGAACGGGTGTCGGTCTGGCTGAATGGGGAACTGGTCACCGATAACGTGATCCTCGAAAACTACTGGGACAGGAGCCAGCCCATCTTCCCGATGGAACAGATCGAGTTGCAGGCGCACGGTAGCAAGGTGGCCTATCGCGATATTTTTATTAAAGAGATACCCCGTCCGGAACCTTTCAAGTTATCATCCGAAGAAGAAAAAGAGGGTTTCCGTATCCTCTTCGACGGGACAAACCTCGACCAGTGGACAGGTAACAAGAAGGATTACGCGGTAGAGAGTGGTAATATTGTTCTACATCCTAGCAAAGGATCCGGAGGTAATCTCTATACCAACGACCAGTTTGATAATTTTGTCTTTCGTTTTGAATTTATGCTCACGCCCGGAGCCAACAACGGGTTAGGTATCCGCACACCCCTGGAAGGTGATGCCGCTTATGTGGGTATGGAATTGCAAATACTGGACAATGATGCGCCTGTCTACGAAAAACTGGCCATATACCAATATCATGGATCGGTCTATGGTGTAATACCAGCAAAGAGAGGATTTCTCAAGCCGGTTGGTGAATGGAACTACCAGGAAGTGATTGCTGATGGTGATCATATCAAAATAATCCTGAATGGCACAACCATCCTCGATGGAAATATCCGTGAGGCATCCAAAAACGGCACAATGGACAAGAAACAACACCCGGGACTGCTTAACGAGACTGGTCATATCGGTTTTCTGGGACATGGCTCAAAAGTGAAGTTCAGAAATATCCGCATCAAGGAATTGAAATAAAATATAAACAAAGAAATGAATGCGCCATGCGGAGAAAACCACATGGCGCATTTTTTCATATAACCTTTCAGATGGTATCAGGCGATATTTATACTATAGATGATCAACGATATACTCGGCCACAATCAACAATTGATCCTTTGACACATTATTCCAATCATCAGGCATGGTTCCAATATAAAGGCTTTTCTAATTTCCTTTGATGTATATAACCTAATTCTACAAAGAGACTTGAAAACTGTACTTACCCGATCCGATACGTGCGATTATATGATTTGATTCAGCACCTGTTTCCAATATTCTCCCTGACGCATCTAGCAGCAAACCATCTACATGGACAATTTCTCCCTGCTTTTTGGGAAGCCATATCTCAGCGGTCGTATTTACCGGTATCTCCACATCTAAATAGAACACACCTTTATCAATTTTCCAAGTACTCCCAATTCTTCCATGGATAGAATCGTAGTGACCTGATGCCCAAGATAATCCTTCAGGAAGTTGTGGTCTAATTACAATTTTATTGAATCCGGGCTCTGCTAAATTAATACCGAGAATAGAGCGGTAAAACCACTCATTAATAGATCCAAACATGGGATGATTATGAGAATAGACATTGTCGGAATATGCCCATGTTTCCCAAAGTGTGGTAGCTCCATGTTCTAACATATATCCCCATCCCGGGAAAGTTCGTTGATTGGCAATTTCATAAGCCCAATCTTCCTTTTCAAGATCACGCAACACATCGAATAACATCTTCGTGCCAAATATTCCGGTAGAGAGATGCCACCCTTGCTTGGCAAATGACTCCTCGAGTTTGTTAAGCAAGCTCTCTCTTGCTTCGTTGTCTTTGATAATTTGATACCATAACGCGAATAGTTGGGCTGTTTGTGTACCATTATCCATCTGGCCATCTTTTTGAAAAAACTGCTGAATTATTTTCTGCCTGATTATTTCGCTTCTCCTCTTGTAGTCTTCTTCTTTCTCTTTCTTATCAACTATTCCGGCAAACTCAGCAAACAACTTCAGGTGATGATAATAAAAAAGAGAGGAGGTAAGCGCAATAGGTTTTTCATCTAATGCTTCATGATCACTCAATCCGATGGAGAAGAGATCATCTTCTGCATTGCTGATTAAGAAGCGCACCTGTTTTTCAAGATTCTCGAAATGATCATTTATAATAGAGATATCACCATAAAAATCATATAACTGTTTAATCAGGTAGGGATAGGCGAGCTGCCATCCTAACGGACCAGACTCTGCATCCGGTGCTTTATCTGAAATTCCCACATACGGAGCGGTTTCTGTAATACCACCATTCGCCCTCTGATCGTTCGCGAAATCTTCTACTGTTTTTCTATAAAACGTCTGCATATTGTAATTAAACAAATAGGATTCCGCTGTTGCTACTATATCACCTCCATATCCTAATTTTTCACGAGCCGGACAGTCGGATTGCACGCTAAAAACATTACTTAGAAAGGTCCGGTCAATCACTTCGAACAGATTATTAAACATCGTATTGGAACAGACGAACGAGCCTGTTCTTTCCAGATCGGCTGCTAAAGCCAGTCCCGTAATACTCTTCTTGTCCAGTATTCCTGGCCAACCGGATACCTCCACATACCGGAAGCTGTGGAATGTAAACCTGGGATGCCACTCTTCAACAGCCTCTTCACCTCTCAAGATATAACTGTCTTCCTGCCAAGCAATATCGGGTGCACCGGGACCTCCGGTGCCGGGGCCTTTAATTTGCCCGGCCACGCTGGTCATGACATTTATTGTTCCATCCAAGCCTATATCCTCTCCATATCTGAAAGATATTTTTTGTCCTTTCGGGCCCTTTACTTTTATCTTTACGACGCCAGCAAAATTTTCTCCCATATCAACCAAGTATTTTCCTCCGGGTTGTTTTATGATATGTTTAGGAGTGGTCTCCTTATATATTTTGATGGGTGGGGAAGTTTGGACAGACATTCTTCCTGTAGGTCCTGGCACCACTGATACGGCGTTCCAATCCCGATTTTTATCCTTTAATCCATACCAACTCTCATCCTCGAGTGTTGCATCATAATACTCTCCGAGAAAGATGCTGTTACGCACAATGGGACTCCGGGTTACTTTCCAGTTTTCATCAGTTGAAATTACTTCTGTAGATCCATCTTTATATCTTATTCTTAGTTGGGCTTTTAAAATCGGACGCCCCGACGACAATATATCTCTAAAGGTGTGTCGTCCCCAAAACTTTAAAGGCAAAAGGTTGTACCACCCATTACCGACGATCGCGCCCAATTTATTATTACCACCACTCATTAAACTTGATATATCGTGTACATTATATAACACCTGTTTATCGTAAGCCGTCCAACCGGCGTCCAAAAAATAGTCTCCGATTTTTATTCCATTCA